>JAHDHM010000077.1 GCA_020631315.1 Acidimicrobiales bacterium | reverse complement strand
AGCGCACCGCCCACGAGATCGGTCCGGCGACCGGCAGCACGAGTCCGGCGGCGACCGTCAGCACCAGGAGCGGAGCGAACAGGGTCGGAGGAAGGAGGCGTCGCATCGCCCCATCATCCGACCTCGACTGAGGTCGAGGTCAAGAGCGTGCTGCCGGGCCTAGCTGCGGACGGTTCCCATCCGCAGCCACGGCAGTGCTGGTCGGCCTAGCTGCGGACGGTTCCCATCCGCAGCCACGGCCAGGGGTTCGGCATGTCGGGGACGGACATGACGATCAGCGACGGGGCGTCCCGATCGATCGCAGCGCCCAGTTCCGTCGCCAGACCCTCCGGGGTGTCCACACCCACCGAGTGCACGTCGAAGGCCTTGCCCATGGCGACGAAGTCGGGATTGCGCAGGGTGGAGGCGATCGTGCGGTCCGCACCGAACGTCTCGGACTGGATCCGCTTGACGTTGCCGTAGGCGCCGTCCTCGAACACCACCCAGGTGACCGGGATGTCGTGCTGCACCGCGGTGGCCATCTCCATGGCGGAGAACCCGAAGCCGCCATCGCCGATGATGCCGACGACAGGTCGATCGGGCGCACCGACCTGGGCGCCGATCGCGTGCGGCACTGCAGCACCGAGCGTGCCGGCGGCACCGGTCGTGAGGAACTGTCGCGGCGCGCGATGGTCGTACATGATGTGGGCCGCGAACCCGATCTGGGTGACGTCCTCCACGAGCACACCGTCGTCGGGCATGACGCCGTCGATGGCAGCCAGGATCGAACGCTGCGGCTCCAGATGTGCCGTGTCCCGGTCGAAGGCGGCGCGGCGCTCGGCCACAAGGGCCGACTGATCACTGCTGCTGAGCGACCGGCCTTCGAGTGCTGTGAACAGTGCAGCTGCGGCGTCGGCGCAGTCGGCATGGACGCCGAGGAAGCCGAGCCCGTGGCGGTCCAACTCGGTCTCGTCGACGTTGACCATCACCACGGTCATGTCGTCGTCGGTGCCCCAGTGCAGTGGGAACTCGAGGCGCGTGCCGAACGCGACGACCACGTCGGCGGTCTTCCAGAACTCGCGTCCGACCGGCATCGGGCAGGAGAGCCGATGCGCGCCGGGGACGATGCCCAGACCCTGGCGTCGGGTGAAGACGGGGCAGCCGAGCCGCTCGACCAAGGCGGTGATCTCGGCCGATGCGTCGTACGCGCCTCCGCCGACGACCACCAGCGGCTGCTCGGCTCGGGCCAACAGATCGGCGACCTGGTCGATCGGTGCGGCGCCGACATCGGGTCGGCCCGCGGTCGGCGCCACGAGGCTTCCGTCGGCGGGCGCGCTCCAGCAGTCGGCCGGCACCTCGACACCGACCGGTCGAGGCACGCCGGACACCAGGTCGTCGAGCGCTCGCTGCAGCGACGCCACGGCGGTGGCGCCGTCGTCGAGCACGACCCGTGACTTCGTGACCTGGTCGAACACGGCGCCCTGGTCCGGCAGGTCGTGGAGCACGCCGGTGTGCTTGCCGATGAGTGCGGCCGGTACCGCACCGCTGATCGTCAGAACACGTCCACCCGCCCAGTAGGCGCTGGTCAGTCCGCCGCCGGCGTTGAGGAGGCCCGGGCCGGGGACGACCGCACACGCCGACGGCGCACCGGTGACCTGCGACGCGCCCATCGCCATGTACGACGTGCCCTGTTCGTGGCGGGCGACGATCGGCCGGATGTCGGGCGCATCGACGAGCGCGTCGAAGAACGGGTCGTTCTGGACGCCGGGTAGGCAGAACAAGGTGTCGATGCCGGCTGCCCGCAGCGCATCGACCGTCCGGTGTGCGATCGTCATGGCCGCACCTTATGGTTCCGCCCGCGAACTCGCGGTCGACCCGGAGGGATCCGTGTGACGAACATCGTGCTGACCGGCTTCATGGGCACCGGCAAGTCGACGATCGGCCGTGCGGTCGCGGCTCGGCTCGGACGCGAGTTCGTCGACACCGACGCGCTGATCGTCGAGCGCCACGGCGAGATCGAGGCGATCTTCGCCACCTTGGGAGAGCAGGCGTTCCGTGCGATGGAGCGCAACATCGCCACGGAGCTGGCCGCTCGGGATGACCTCGTGGTCGCCACCGGCGGGCGTTTCATGCTCGACCCGCACAATCGCGACGCGCTGGCCGAGTCGGTGGTCTTGCGCCTCACGGCCACCGAGGACGAGATCGTGCGCCGTGTGACGGCTGACGGCATCGAGCGGCGGCCGCTGCTGGCTGACGCCGACGACCCACGTGCGGTCGTCGTCGATCTGCTCCGCGAGCGAGAGGCCGCCTATTCGGTGTTTCCCTCGGTCGACACGACGGATCGGACGGTCGAGGAGATCGCCGACGACGTCGTCGCCGCTGCCCAGATCTGACTGTCGGTCAGATACGCCGAAGCGGCCGGACCGGAGGGACCGATCCGACCGCCGTGTCGCCGCGGGCTCCGATCAGCCGGTGACCCGCAGCGCGACCGCCGGCGAGATCGCTGCAGCTCGACGTGCCGGGATCGCTGCTGCGAGCAGCGAGGCGCCGACCGGGACGACCGTGATCACGGCGATCGACACCCACGGGATGACGAGGTCAGTGGCCCCGGTCGAGAAGGCGTCCGCTCGGGTCATGACCTGCCAGCCGGTGACGATGCCGAGCGTCACGCCGACCACTGCGCCCTGGCCACCGAGGAACAGAGCCTCGGTCAGGAACGACCGGCGCACCGTGTCGGCACCGAGGCCCATCGCTCTCAGCATCCCGATCTCTCGACGACGCTCGCGGACGGCTCGCACCAGCACGACACCCAACCCGGCCACACCGATCAGCAGACCCAGGCCCAGGTAGGCCTCGAGGATGCGGATGAACGCCACGTCGGAACCGATGACGTCCTCGGTGGTGGCGAGGAACGTCGAGGCGTCGACACCGGCATGCAGGAAGGCGGCGTTGATGCGGGCAGCGGCATCGGCGGGCGAGGCTGCATTCGACTCGACGTACCAGCGCGTCACGGCGACATCGGTGCCGGCTGTTTGGTCGACCGCGTCCTGGCCGGTCACGAAGCCGTTCCACAGGAAGTCCTGCGACGTGATCGCCGCCACCGTCACCGTCCGGTCAGCGGCGCCGTTCTCGCCGGTGAGCACGAACTGATCACCGACGTCGACGTCGCCGAAGTCGTCTTCGAGGACGAAGCGGTTCACCGCCACGAGGTCGGGGTCGTCGGCGACCGCAGCCCAGACTGCGGTCGAGTCGCCGAGCGTCGCGTCCCAATCGACCAGGTCGGGCCCGCCGTTCCTGGCGAACGCATGGTCGATGCCCGTCAGCGGGAGTCCGACCGTCCAGCCGTCTGAGGTCACGTCGACCCAAGTCCGGTTCAGGCCGGCGACTCCCGTGATGTCCGGGTGGGCGAGCAGCTCCTCCTCGGTCAACGGTGTCGTCGGGTTGGTGTCGAGGTGGATCTGATGTCCGCCCGACGTCTCGGCGGCGATCGTGCTCGCCTGTGACTCGAAGACCGCGGTGATGACGGCCATGAAGGCGATCGTGAACAGCACGAGCGCGTACATGCCGAGCAGCAGCGCGGTGCGGCCCGGCCGGGCCAGCGGGTAGGTGAGCCCCAGCCGAGCGGGAAGCGTCCGCCGGGACGAACCCACGCCGTTCAGCAGCCGACGCCACGCCCAGTCGTTGGCGGTGATCGTCATCACGGCACCGGTCACGAGGACGACGCCTTGGATCACGAAGATGCTGATCTCGGGGTTGGTCAACTCGTCGGACAGGATCGAGAACACCGAGACGCCCCACACGACCGACGTGATGCCGGCGATCGAGGCCGCCAGCCGCCGGAAGCGTCCCGCAGCCGGGATCAGCGACATCGCCAGGATCGGCACGCCGACCATGGCAGCCTCGGCCGAGCCGTCGAAGCCGGCGACTGTCAGCAGACCGCCGACGGCGGCGAGCGCGAGCACGCCCAGGTACTGACGCCACCGGCTGCCCACCCGTTCGGGGTTCGGCAGCTCACGGATCGCGGCGATCACGTTGAGTCGGCTGAGACGCAGGCTCGCCGCCCACACCGTCAGCAACGTGATCAGCAGCCCGATGGCTCCGCTGGTGATCAACGAGTCGAGGCCGAACTGGAAGCGCAGGTCGAGGTCGTCGCCGACCACGGTGCCCGCCGCCCAGCTGACGAGGCGTCCCACACCGATCCCGACGGCGACACCGGTGATGGTCGAGGCGATCGCGTACACCGACCCTTCGAGGCCCATGATCCGCACCACCTGGCCGCGTCGCAGGCCGAGGGCGCGCATGATCCCGAGTTGGGAGCGTCGCTCCTCCGTCAGCATCACGACGATGTTGACGACGAGCAGGATGCCCGAGATCACGGCGAACGAACCGATGCTCGAGAAGATGGTGGTGAGCTCGTCGCCTTCGAGTTCGGCGTCGGTGAGGAGATCGTTCTTCCAGTCACCGATCGAGGTCACCGCCGGATCGTCGCCATAGCGGTCGCGCAGCTCGGCGTACTGGCCGGTCGTCGTCTCGGGTGCGAACACGCCGCCCTCGCGTGAGACGTAGACGAGACCCCACGGGCCGTCGTCGGAGCCGGTGGCCAGCGACTGGAGCGTGCCGGGGGCGAGGTGGAGGTTCTCGTCGTTGCGCCCGGCCATGCCGTGCTGCTCGAGGATCGTGACGATCTCGACGACGATGCTGTTGCCGAACGCGAAGATCTCGACGGAGTCACCGACCTCGAGCCCCAGTTCTCGCGCCAACGCCTGTGACGCGGCTGCCTGACCGGCCTCGGGCGTCGGTCCTGCGTCGGCGAAGCCCGTCGACGCCGGGTCGTCGCCGAACAGCCGGGCGTCGTCGAAGTCGAGCTCGAAGGCACCTGCATCGGGCACGGCCGAGGGCACGTCGTCGAGCGTCGTGACGACGATCGATCCGGCGACCGAGCCGAGCACACCGTCGGTGGCGTCGATGGGCGTGGCCGTCAGCTCGGCGACGATCCGATCGACCTTGGCCGGGTCCTCGACCACGACGACGTCGTCGATCGGGCCGAGGTTGGTGCGGGCGATGTCGCGGATCGAGCCGTCGATGGTGTCGCCGATCACGAATGAGGCGGTGATGATCGCCGTGCCGAGCAGAGCGCCACCGATCATGATCGCGGTCTCGCTCGGTCGGCGGACCACGTTGCGCAGCGCGTGGCGGCGCAGGATGGGTCGACGAATCGCGTCGTGCGCCGACACGAGCAACACGGCGCCGACGACGCCCAGGATCACCAGCGTCATCGCAGCACGTCCTGGTGTGCTGCGACGCCGTCGACGATGTGCACGAGGCGGTCGCCGGAACGACCCAGACCCTCGTCGTGTGTGACCACGACGAGGGTCTGGCCGGCGGCGTGGACCTCGTGGAGGAGTTCGAGGATCGACGCCGCGGTGGCCGAATCGAGGTTGCCCGTCGGCTCGTCGGCCCAGATCAGCGCAGGCTGGGTCACGAGTGCTCGAGCGGTGGCCACGCGCTGCTGCTCGCCGCCCGAGAGCTCGGCCGGACGGTGACCGGCCCGGTGGACCAGGCCGACCCGGTCGAGCAGATGCATCGCCTGCTCACGGGCGGCTCGACCCTTGCCGCCGATGGCCAGCAGCGGCAGTTCGACGTTCTCGACCGCCGACAGCACCGGGATGAGGTTGAACGACTGGAAGATGAAGCCCATGCGCTGGGCCCGATGAGCGGTGCGGGCGGCGTCGCCCATCTCGTGGATCGACTCGCCGTCGACGGTCACGGTGCCCGAGTCGATGGTGTCCAGACCGCTGAGGCAGTTCAGCAGGGTGGTCTTCCCGTGGCCCGAGGGGCCCATGACGGTGAGGAACTCGCCGGCGCCGACGCGCAGGTCGAGCCCTCGGAGGGCTCGGACGTGGTGGTCGCCGGTGCGGTAGGTCTTCTCGACGCCGCTGGCGACGAGGATGTCCCCGCTGCTCGCCGGTGCGGAACCGCGTGTCGGACTGGGTTGTGGTGCTGTGGTGATCGGCATGCGATCACCGTGACGGACCGATCGGGGCCAGCACATCGGGGCGTTTCCCGGAGTCGCCCCTGACCGACCCTGAGGGTGACCCTGAGATTCTGCCCGCCGACCGAGGGCTCAGTGCGTGCTGCCGGCGCGCAGTGCGATGGCGGTGCAGGCCACGGCGATCGTCCCGTACGCCACGTAGGCGACGACCATCGGCGTGACCGTCGTGGTGATCGCCTGGTTGATCGGGCTCGCCAGCACCGCGCCGCCGACGCTGCCGAACACTCCGACCAGTGCTGCTGCGACGCCGGCGATGTCGCCCATCGGGTCGAGGGCGACCGAGATGTGCAAGGCGCTCTGCACGAGGATCAGCGAGTTCACGGCGACCATCAGACCGAGCCACACCCAGAACGAAGGGGTGCCGTCCTTCGACAACGTGATCGCCAGCCAGACGAGCGCGACGACGACCATCGCTGCAGCGGCGGGCACCAGCACGGAGCGGATGCCGTGGCGGCCGACGAGGCGTTGGCTGAGCAGGAGCGCACCCGCCGAGGGGATCGACCCTGCCGCGAACCAGAAGGCGAACTGGTCGGCCCGGCCGTAGATCTCGTCCATGATCGGCTGGCTGCTGGCCAGGAACACGAAGAACGGCGCGTAGAGGAACGTCGTCGAGAACAGGTGGAAGAACGACGAGCGGTGGCGGACCACCCGGCGCACCGACGATGCGATCGCCCCGACGCTGAATGGTCGTCGGTCGGCCGGCGCCAACGTCTCGGGGAAGCGCAGGGTCCAGAACATCAGCACGAGGTTGATCGCCAACGACGCTACGACGACGCTGCGCCACGGGAGTGTCTCGACCAGCGCTTCGCCCAGCAACGGGGTGAGGATCGGGCCGATCAGGAAGACGGCTTGGATGATCGACACGACCCGAGCCATCTCCTCGCCTGAGTAGAGGTCGCGGGCGATGGCCCCGTAGATGACGGCAAAGGTCGCAGCGCCAGCGCCCCAGACGACGCGCGCCGTGAGCATCCAGCCGATGCTCGGTGCGACGAGCGTGCCGACGCAGCCGATGGCATACAGGCCGATGCCGACGAAGATGATCGCCTTGCGACCGAAACGATCGGACAGTGGCCCGTGCACCAACTGCGTGGCGCCCATGGCGATGAAGTACACGGTGACGATCGGCGTGACGGAGCCGGATCCGGCAGCAAGGTCGAACTCCTCGCGTATCTCGTCGAACGCCGGGAGCATGATGTCGATGCCCACGGCGAGCAGCGCGCTCATGAACGCGAGATACGTGACGGCGTGGGTCCGGCTCGGCCGGACCACGGTCGAGGTCACTTGCGTCTGATCTCGTAGGTACAGCGTTGATCGCCGGCGAGGGCGTGAGTGGTGCGTTCGACCGTGGCGCCGTCGCCGATGACGTCACGGAAGATCTCGAGCTCGTCGCGGCAGAGGCCCTGGCATGCCGCGGCCGCGTCGCAGATGGGGCAGTGGTGCTCGATCAGCAGCAGGCGCTCGCCGTCGTCGATCACCTCGGCGAGGTAACCCTCGTCACTGCGTCGTGCGGCCAGCGCCGCGACTCGCTCGGCGAGGTCTCCTTGTGGCATCGACGACAGGTAGTCGGCGCGCTGCCGCTCGCTGCGCGCCGTGATGACGGCGTCGAGGCCCTCTTCGCCCGACGCTGCCCGGATGGCCTCGATGAGGTCGACGGTGAGATCGGCGTGACGGTCGGGGAACAGCTCGGTCGCCAGATCGGTGAGGTGCCACAGCGACGACGGACGTCCGCGCTTGCCGGTCGACGGCGCGGCCTTGGGCTCGACCAGCCCGTTGCCGGCCAGGTCCTCGAGGTGCTGGCGCACGGCGTTGTCGGAGATGCCGAGGCTGACGGCGAGGTCGGCGACCTTGCTGCCGTCGGCGCGTTTCATGAGATCGAGCAGGCGCCGCTTCGTGTCGTTGACCGGGGTGGGAGGCACTCGGACGAGACTATCGGATTAAATCCAGAAGATGCTTGACGAATCTCCGGAGGACGTGAATACTCGCAGCATGAGCTTGGACAAATCAGTCGACCCGGAGAAGACCACGACGGCGAACTCCGTCACCGAGCGGATCGGCTCGGTCTCGGACTTCGAGCCGGGGACCATGAAGATGGCCAAGGTCGGCGACCGTCGAGTCCTCGTCGCGTGCACCGCCTCAGGCCTGCACGCCATCGACAACGCCTGCCCACACCAAGGCTACGGCCTCACCACCGGCACACTCGACGGCGACCTCGTCACCTGCCAGTGGCACAACTGGAAGTTCGACGTCACCACCGGCACCTGCACCCGCGGCGAGGAGGACGTCGCCTCGCACCCGCTGCACGTCGACGACGACGGCGAGGTCTTCGTCACCATCAACACCCCGTCCGACGAGGCCCAGCGCGAGGTGCTGTGGCCGAGCCTCGATCGCGGCATCGAGGCGCAGTACAACGGCCAGATCGCTCGTGACGTCGCTCGACTGCTCGCCGCCGACGCGACACCGGACCAGATCATCTGGCGTGCGCTCGCCAATCGGTCGGCCCACACCGAGTGGGGTGTCGGGCACGAGATGGCCGGCGCCGCCGACGCGCTCGCGATCTCCGACATGTTCGACGATCTCGACCGCACGCTGCCGATCGCCCACGCGGTCGCCGGTATCGCCGAGGTGACCCGCGGGCGTCCGGCTCGGAGCGTTCCTGCCCCTGCGGCCGGCGACTTCGCTGACGCCGTCGAGGCCGAGCGCCTCGACGACGCCGTCGCCGCGATGCTGTATCGGCACGAGGGCGGCGCGTTGCCGGCCGAGCTCAAGGCCGACCTCATCGATGCCGTCTCGCAGCACCACCTGTCCTACGGCCACGGTCTGATCTACACCCAGAAGGCCTGCGAGCTGCTGGATCGGGTCGGTTGGGAAGATGCTGCGGCGCTGCTGCCGCATCTCGTCACGTCGATCGTGTGGGGAACCCGCGAGGACACGCTGCCCTACATGAGCAAGGCCATGAAGGCGATCGCCGAGGTCGACCTCGAGGCCATGGCAGCGACACGGGATCGGCGAGTCACCGGCTGGAGCGGCACGGATGAACTCGTCGAGGCGATTCTCGAAGCCCAGGACGCGCCGACGGTGATCGCTGCGGCTGTCGCCGCGGCGCACGCGGGTGCGGGCATCGAGGGAGTGCTCGATGCGGTCGTGCTGACGGTCAGCCGTCGCATGCTCCGCTACGACATCTCGAACGAGACCAACTCCGCCGAGGACTTCCGCTGGCTCGACATCTCCCACGGCCTCACGTACGCCCGAGCCGCCCGTTGGGCATGGCGCGAACATCCCGGTCCCGAGGCGGCTCGTCTCGCGCTGTTCACCGCGTTCTTGGCGTTCGACACGGGTCGCTTCGAACGTCGGACCTCGGTCCACGAACCGGACACCGCGACCGACCCCCGGGTGACGGATCTCGGAGATGCCATCCTCCGGCGGGACCCGGCCACCGCGGTCGCGCTGGCCGAGGCCGGCGACATCGAGGCGGTCGGCGAGGCGCTGCGGCGTGGTGCCTTCACCGACGCGGCTGGCTCGTTCATCGTCGCTGCGCACATCGTGAAGATGGCTCAGGCATCGTCCGAAGAGGCCGTCGAGATCGGCTCGAAGCTGCCGCTCATGGCCACCGCTCGTCTCGCGGCGTCGGCCCGGCAGGAGCGGTTCGTCGAGTCCGCGGTGACCGAAGCCGTCGAGTTCATCCGCACCGGCGCCCCACCCACCCGCTGATCGTCCGCAGGGTGTTCGCCTCGGAGGTGACACCGGTCCGTCGGAGGCGATGCCATCACAGGGGTTTTCCGGATTGCTCTTCGGGACCTAAGGTGGTGATCCCTCCGGCGGGCCAATGACGTCCCACTGCGAGATCCACCCGGCGAACCGCCCCCCGTTCGCCCCGTGCCCCGAGGACGTCGCATGAATCTCCCCGCTGCCCAAGGTCTCTACGACCCCGCATTCGAGCACGACGCGTGTGGCGTCGGCTTCGTCGTGGACATGCACGGCCGAGCCACGCACGAGATGGTGCGTCAGGGCCTGCAGTGCCTCTACAACCTCGATCACCGCGGGGCGACGGGTGCTGAGGAGAACACCGGCGACGGCGCCGGCATGCTCATCCAGGTCCCCGACAAGTTCTTCCGTGCCGTCTGCGACTTCGAGCTTCCGGAACTCGGCGCCTACGCGGCGGGCATCGCCTTCCTGCCGGTCGACAACGCCGATGCCGTGGCGCTCGACCTGGAGAAGATCGTCAACAGCGAGGGCCTGCAGGTCCTCGGCTGGCGCGACGTGCCGACCGAGACCTCGACGCTCGGTTCGTTCGCCGCCGACGCCATGCCGGTCTTCCGTCAGATGTTCGTCGCCGCCGGCGCCGGTCAGGAACCGCTGAGCGGCCTCGATCTGGAGCGTCGCGCGTTCGTGCTGCGCAAGCGCATCGAGCACGAGGCCGGCGTCTACTTCCCGAGCCTCTCGGGCCGCACGTTCGTCTACAAGGGCATGCTCACCGTCGACCAGCTGCCGGTCGTGTTCCCGGACCTGCTCGACGAGCGCATGGAGAGCGCGCTGGCGCTCGTCCACTCCCGTTTCTCGACCAACACGTTCCCGTCGTGGCCGTTGGCCCACCCGTACCGGATCGTCGCCCACAACGGCGAGATCAACACCGTCATGGGCAACCGCAACTGGATGCGAGCTCGCGAGGGCATGCTCTCGTCGCCCGCGTTCGGCGACTCGCTCGAGCGGGCGTTCCCGATCATGACGCCCGACGCGTCGGACACGGCCAGCTTCGACGAGGCGCTCGAACTGCTGCACCTCGGCGGCCGTGAGCTCCCCCACGCCGTGCTGATGATGATTCCGGAGGCGTGGGAGAACCACGAGACCATCCCGGACTGGAAGCGCGACTTCTACGAGTTCCACGCCTCGCTCATGGAGCCGTGGGACGGCCCGGCTGCCGTGGCGTTCACCGACGGCACGGTCATCGGTGCGGTGCTCGACCGCAACGGCCTGCGCCCCAGCCGCTACTGGGTCACCGACGACGGCCTCGTCGTCATGGCGTCCGAGGTCGGCGTGCTCGACATCGCTCCGGAGAAGGTCGTGCAGAAGGGTCGTCTCCAACCGGGTCGCATGTTCCTGGTCGACACCGAGCAGGGACGCATCGTCGGCGACGAAGAGATCAAGCGTGGCCTCGCCGAGGCCGAGCCGTACGGCGAGTGGCTTCGCGAGGGGCTGCTTCATCTCGAGGATCTGCCGTCGCGCTTCATGCTGACGCCGCAGCACTCGTCGGTCGTGAAGCGTCAGCGCACGTTCGGTTACACCGAGGAGGAGCTCAAGATCCTCCTCGCTCCGATGGCCCGCACGGGCGCCGAGCCGATCGGCTCGATGGGCTCGGACACACCCATCGCGGCGCTCTCGAATCGGTCGCGTCTGCTGTTCGACTACTTCGCCCAGCTGTTCGCGCAGGTCACGAACCCGCCGCTCGA
>JAHDHM010000076.1 GCA_020631315.1 Acidimicrobiales bacterium | reverse complement strand
CCGGGAAGCTGTGGCCCAGGTGGGCACCGCAGGCCGAGCACAGCACCTCGGTGCGGACCATGCCGAAGCTGCGGTCGACGTGCTTGTCGACCTTGCCGTCGTCGATCGCCTGGGTGAAGCTCGGCCAACCCGATCCCGAGTCGTACTTGGTGTCGCTCGTGAAGAGCTCTGTGTCGCACACCACGCAGTGGTAGGTGCCAGCTGTCTTGGTGTCCCAGTAGCACCCGGTGAAGGCCCGCTCGGTGCCGGCCTGCTGGGTGACGGAGTACTGCTCGGGGGTCAGGCGCTCTCGGAGTTCTGCGTCGCTGAACTGCAGCTCACGAGGCTCCGCGGCGGAGGTCTCGTTGGTGTTCATGATTCGCCTCCTCAGCGAGTTGATGATGTTCACGCCACCAGAAACCCCAGTAGACCACGGAGAGTTCCCGAATGTCGGACTGGCCGTCCGAGCCCGGTGCTCTGGGGTCTGCGCACACCATTGCCACAACCAGTGGTGGCGTGACCACAGGTCACCCACAGGAATGTCACAGCCTTCGACTACTCGTTTCCCACAGAGGGAATTCCGTACCGTGCTCGCAGAGAGCACGGACGAACGAGGAAACGAACGCAGCAGGAGGCACCCCATGACCATCACCACCGAACCCGGCTACGAGGTCACGCTGACCGACGGGACCGTCGAGCAGGTCGCCGGAGCCGACGCCTACGCCCAGGAGGGCCCGCTCACGACGTTCTTCGACACGGCGGGTCGGGACGTCATCGACTCGTGGGCGTCGCGGCTGATGAGCGTGCGGACCATCGACATCGCCAAGGTCCGCCGTACCGGCCCCGCCGCCGTCCGCCCCATGGTCCCGATCACCATGGCGAGCTAGAGCTTGCGAGCCCTCAGCACCGCCAGTTAGTTGGGAGTCCTGGGAGCGAGAGCTCAGATGCCCAGAAGCTCCGCGAGCTGATCGACGTCGTCGACGATGGCCGTCGCTCCGGCGTCCTCGAGCTCTCCCGGCTCGGCGAAGCCCCAGCGGACACCGATCGACACGCGGACACCGGCGGCGCGGGCGCCCAGCACGTCGTGATGGCGATCGCCGATGATCAGGGCTTCGTCGGCCGAGGCGTCGAGCAGGTCGAGCGTGTGGCGTACGACGTCTTCCTTGCTCGACCGTGAGCTGTCGAGCGATGCGGCGCCGACTGCCTCGAGGTGCCGTGTGACGTCGAAGAGGTCGAGGATCTGCCGGGTGAACACCTCGGGTTTCGAGGTGGCGGTGGCGACCCGGCGCCCGGCTGTTGTGAGCCGACCGATCAGCTCGACGACGCCGGGGTATGTCTCGTTCTCTCTCCAGCCGACCTCGCGATAGCGGCCCCGGTATCGGTCGACCGCGTCGTCCAGTTCGTCCTCGGGCACACCGCACAGCTCGAAGGCCTGCCGCAGCGGCGGGCCGATGGCCGAACGCAGCAGGTCATGGTCGGGCACTGGGCGGCCCAGCTCGACGAGAGCGTGTTCGATCGAGGCGAGGATGCCGGTCGAGTTGTCGCTGATGGTGCCGTCGAGGTCGAACAGCACGACGGGATGGTCGAAGCGAGCTGGAGCACTCACGACGCGGTGACCACACGGCCGTAGAACAGTTCCTGGGTGAGAGGTGACAGGCGCATGTCGGGGTCGGTGCCGAACGTGAAGACCGCGTTGATGCGTGTCGTCGACCCGGCCACCGGCGTCACCCGGTGCAGGGCGTGGCGCCCTTGGAAGATCGCGAGCGTCCCAGGTGACGTCGTCAGACGGCGAGGCGCGGTCTGCTCGTCGAGGGCAGCGGTCACGGCGTCGATTCGTTCGTTCGCGTCATCGCGGATCGATGGATGCCACTCGAAGTGCCCGCCGTCGTCGGGCTCCCGCAGCATCAAGGTGACGGAGAACTCGCTGTTGTCGAAGTGCCACCCCAGCTCGTCGCCCGGCTGGAAGTGCGAGACCTGGACACCGTCGAGCGGGTCGGCGCTGCGGTGCAGCGGAGCGATGCCCAGGACGGCTTCGAGGAACGTGATCAGTTCGTCGCGGGCGTAGAGGCGGCGGACCGGCGAGTCGGCCGGGAGCAGGTCGAACGCGATGGCCCGCTGCGACGATCGGATGGCTCGGCGTCGTGGATGGGTGACGTCGAGTCCGCTCGCGTCCGGGTCGTGGAGGTCGGTGAAGTAGACGTTGTGGGTCTGGTTCGCGTGCCAGGCGAGATCGGCGAGGTCGTCACCGAGGTGCACGCTCTCGGCGACCTGGTCGGGCTGCAAGAAGCCGGGAAGCGAGCAGACCCCGTCGTCGGCGAGCTGCCTGCGGCAGTCGGCGAGCATCTGCCGGCCGGCGGGCGCGTCGAGCGCATGGATCGGCCAGCGCTCCAGGTCGACGAGGTCGGCCAGTTCGCTCATCGTCACAGTCTGGCGCTCACGTCAGCAGCTGCTGCCATCGTTCGTCGCGTTGGCCCGTCTGGCGTTCGAGCCGCTCGACCAGACCTTGCCCTGCGAGCAGTTCCAGGGTCTCGATGACCTGTTCGGTCTCGGCCTGGTGGTGCCGCTCGGTCCGGTCTCGCAGCTCACGTGCGGTCTGCGGGCCGCGCAGCAGCAGCATGCCGAGCAGGGCGAGCTGCGCGTCCTCGTCGCCGTGACGCTGGAGTTCGAGGAACTCGTGGAGCACGTGCCGGTACTTGGTGACACCGTGGCCCGAGGTCGGGTGCACCACCCGAGCGAGCTTGCGTTCCTTGGCCTGCATCAGCGTCTCGAGCACCTCGTCCTCTGTCAGGGAGGTGACCGGCTCACGGCTGGTCTTCTGGTTGCAGGCGCCGACGAGCGCGTTGAGGCTCATCGGATAGTTCTGCGGCGTCGCCAGGTGCTTGTCGATGAGCGCTCCGAGGACGCGTCCCTCGATGAACGACAGCACACCCTCTCGTGGCTCGGGTTCCTCGTCGCGTCGCGTCCACGACCCGCCCGTGAGGCGGCGGAGGCCGTCGGCGGACAGGCCGTACTGGTAGGCCCAGGCTCGGGCGCCGCCGACCGTCTCGACGATCACGCGGTGATAGAGACCCTCGGGCTCACCCTCGACCTCATCGAGCAGCGCCATCGCTTCGTCGACCGTCGCCTCAGCGAGTTCGATGACGAGTCCTTCCATCTGGTCGGGGATGGTGCGGGTGGCGTCGAACAGCGCTGCCGGGTAGCCGTTGCCGGTGTCGAACAGGTGGCCGTGCGCCCGGTCGTTGCGCAACGCCGAGCCCTCGGCGACGTAGGGCTCGAGGAAGTGCCAACGTTCTTCGCCAGGGATGAGCGTGCCGTAGATGAACAGATGCGTCGGCGTGCGGTTCACCTCGGTGACGATAGGTCGCCGGGATCGGCGAGTCGGGAACCCGGGTCAGGGTGTTCGCAGTTCATCGCCGATCAGCGTCGGCACCGCGTCACTCACGCCGTGTTGCGCGGCGAGCGGCGGATCGCCCCGGCGAAGCTCGAACAGCTCGCGACCCGACGCGCAGCCCTCCACGACCTCCAGCAGGTCGGGCCGTGCGTCGCGGAACGACGCCCTCGCGCCGCGTGCCTCGGGCGACAGGTCCGACATCGGGACACCGGCGGCGACCAGCCCGTCGACGACGGCTCCGGCGCCGAGCCAGTCCTCGAGCGCGGGTCGCAGTGAGCCGGTGGTGATCTTCCAGCGTTCGCCCGCGGGGATCACGCCGATGGTGCTGCCGTCGGCTGCTGCGGCGCCGATCGACGGGGCGTTGCGCAGGCAGCCTGCCAGGACGGTGTCGGCGCCGGCCTCGCGTGCGCCGAAGCACAGCGCAGAGCCGTTCGGTGAGGGCATCACGATCCGCTCGCCTGCGGGGAAGTCGGCCAAGGAGGCGGGGGAGAGGCTGAACTTGCGGGCGAAGTCCGGGTCCTTCTTCTTCGCCGCGAGCATCGCTCCCTGAGCCTCGGCGTACTCGGCCTCACTGCCGTCGTGCCACCGATAGGGCAGGACGACACCACCGTTGCCGACGACCATGTCGACCGACGTGGTGAAGCTGAGGACGTCGACCACGACGATCACGTCGCAGAAGGGTGCGAGACGGCGCAGCCCCATCGGACCCCACTCGCAGCGCACCCGCCAGCCTGCCTGGCTGTGGTGGTCGTCGACCGGGGTCGTGGCCGGTCCCTCGTCAGGTCGTTCGCTCACGCTCGGACCGTACAGGCGGCCGAGGAAGCGATGCTGGGATCTCGGGGCTCAGCCGAGCGGGCGCACGGCCTGCACGGCGACGCGCCAGGCGACGAGTGCGCCGAGGCCGACGACCGCCCAGGCGGTGCCGACGAGCGATGCGGTGAGCATGTCGTACGTCGGTCGGAAGGCGACGGCCAGGCCGAGCAGCTGTGTGACGACGCCGGCGGCGACGTTGACCGGAGCCGCAGCACGGTGGCCGGTCTCCCAGTGCTCGGTCGACTTCGTGACCGAACCGACGCAGATGCCGATGGCGCGGTTCATGGGGAGTTGTCCGGTCGCCATCAGTGACCCCAACGTGGTGAGGAATAGTCCGACGGGGGCGATGATCATTCCGGTGAACAACAGACCCATCACCTGATCCATCGGCAGCGCCATGCCGTGGCTCAACGGATTCGCGGGAGATTCCTTCGATCAGTCGAGGGTGAGGACGGCACCGTGAGGGTGGACTCGTTCGACGGCGGTGCGTTGCACGACGGCATCACCCTCGAGGGTGGTCGACGAGTTCGAACAACCGCCGTCCTCGACACGCTGGTACGACAGCTGGACCTGGCGCACCGGCACGAACTCGCCGGTGGCGATCTGCCAACGGGGGCGGCCCCAGCGGACGGTCACGCCGGGACCCTCACACGGGGCGAAGATCTCGGACCACATCACGATGGACGTGAGGCGGTCACCGCGGCAGGCGAGTTCTCGGATCACGGTCGTGACGTCGGTGGTGAGGTCGGTGACCGAGCCGGCCCACCCGTCGTCGCCGTGAGCGATGCGGAGTCGATACGTGGTGCCTGCGGACCAGTCGTAGTCGCGGGTGTTCACGTTGTTCGCTGCGCTGGGGAGCGTGGAGACCGTGCCCGGCAGTTCGCCGCTCTGACCTGACCCGGCGTGGTGGTAGCCGCCCCAGTTGGCGGCCGTGTGACCCGGGTGCCACGAGATCCACTGGAGTCCGAGGTGTCCGGCGCCGAAGCTGCGTCCGCGCTCGGCGAAGCTGGCCTGTAGCGCGAAGAAGCGCAGGTGATCGCTGCCCGGTGTCTTCTCGACGGTCAGGTCGACCTCGACGGCGACGACGTCATCGGGTTCGTGGAGCCATCGGGCGTGCAGCGACGACGCACCGTTGCTCGAGGTCGGAGGACCTGCCGTGCGCTGACGTCGATCGTTCGACGATGGCGGGTGTCCGGCAGCTCCGCTGGAGCCACCCAGCCACGAGCTCAGCCGCGCCCAGATCGACGGCGTGTCGCTCATCAGGTGCGGTTCACTTGGTGAGCGAACGCCACAGGGCCGTGTAGGACGGGTACTCGAACCCGTCGACCACGTAGCCGTCCTCGACCAACGCCTGGTGCAGCACCGGCAGGTTCCGGAAGGGCACGCCGCTGTCGACGTGATGCGCCAGATGCCAGCCGGTGTTGAAGGGCACGAACCAGAACCGGGCGATCAGATGCTGCCGAACCTGATGTGTGGTGTAGCGGCGATCGTCGGAGCGTTCGAGGCCGGCGTGTTCGGCGACGGCCCGGAGGCGATTGAAGACCCGCCAGACGGTCATGTACGGCATGAGCCACAGGAACACCCAGAGCTCGGGTCGGCCGACGAGCAGGAGCGGGACGAAGATCGGGAGCTGGCCGGCGATGGTCCGCAGCCCGTACTTGAGCGTGCGGCGAGACCGGAACGACCGGAAGAAGCTCTTGAAGTTCTTGTAGCCGCTCACGAAGAAGGCGTCGCGGGTGAGCTTGCGGCGCCACGAGTCCCTGGCGATGGGGTAGCGGGCGTACAAGCCGAAGTCGGGTTCGGCGGGGCCGAACTCGTCGCGGTGGTGGGCAGCGTGCGACCGGCGGTAGGCATCGGAGCCCGAGCCGAAGCCGAGCATGCCGAACATCCACTGGCCGACCAGGTCGTTGATCCGCTTGTTGCTGAACAGCAGCCGGTGGGCGGCTTCGTGGTTCATGATGGCGAACCTGGCGAACACCGAGCCCATGAGGAAGTAGGCGACGATCCACGACGCCCAGTGGTTCAGGGTGATCGCCGCCCAGAAGATCGCCACCGGATAGGCGAGGGTGTGGAGCACGGTCCAGGCGTTGCGACGGTCGTCGATCCTGCGCAGCTGGGCTCGGAACTCGCCCTTGGGGCGGCCGTCGGGCCGCAACCGTTCGGACCCTTCGAAGACGGGCACCACGTCGCTGTCCGGGCGCATCCCGCCGGTGAGTGGGCGAGTCGCGTTCATGAACGCCTGCTCATCGACCGATGGGGTACCAGGGGACATCGAGAAAAAGGGTAGTCAGCACACGTCTTCGGTACCGAACGGGAATGTCCTGTGCGAAGATGTGTTGAACAGGTCACATCAGGCGATCGCTTTCGGAGGGGGACATCCGGGGCGATCTCGACACTGCAGGAGTCTGCATCGTGACGGGACAGTTGGGCATCGGCGAGGGGGATCGGAGCGTCGCTCCGTCGCGGCTCGTCGCGCTCGCTGAACTGGCTGCGCCGCTCGAGTACGCGGTGGCCCTCTCGACTCGACCTCTCCTCGGCCGGTTCCCTCGCGGGAATCGCACCGTGATGGTTCTTCCAGGCTTCATGGCCAACGATTCGTCCACCTACGTGCTGCGGCGCGAGCTGAAGATGCTCGGCCACGACGTGCACGCCTGGGGCCAGGGCACCAACATCGGGCCGACCGCGAAGATCCAGAACGGCATGCTCCGGCGGCTCGCCGAGATCGCCGACAACTCGGGTCGCACGGTCGACCTCGTCGGCTGGAGCCTCGGGGGCGTGTTCGCCCGTTATCTCGCCCATGAACGGCCCGATCTCGTCAACAGCGTCATCACGCTCGGCAGCCCGTTGCGTCCGACGGGCAAGCGTGAGGGTTTCGTCGGCAAGATCTTCTCGTCGCTGACGATGCACCACGACGCCGACATGGGCGACTTCGACCCGTCGGGCCGTCTGAAGGTGCCGCTCACGTGCGTGTGGACTCGCACCGACGGCGTCGTCGACTGGCGAGCAGCTGCGGCTCGGCCGGGCCCACAGGTCGAGAACATCGAGGTGCCGGGTACCCATCTGGGTCTCGGCGTGAACCCGATCGCGCTGCACATCGTCGCCGACCGTCTCAGCCAGCCACGCACCGACTGGCGTCCGTATCGACCGCATCCGATCGCTGCGCTGCCGCCGATGCGTTGGTTCGCCGACGCGGACGATGCTGCCGACGGAATCTGGGACGATCTGGACGAGGACGATCCAGAGGGCTACGTCTCGCCGCTGCTGCACATGCCGCAGCGCGCCAGCTGACGACACAGCGACAGCTGAAACGACCCAGCGCCAACGGAAGACACAGCGCCAGCTGAAACGACGCTGCGCGGGCGGACGCTTCCGCAGCCATAGGGTGTGGCGATGATGCGATCCGACGCTGGCGCGTTCGTCGAAGGCCCTGGGCTGCTCCAGAAGGGGGCCGAGGACGGTCTGCTCGCAGGGACTCGGTTCACGGCCAAGGAGCTGTTCGACGTCACCGGGCTCCCCACGGGGTGTGGGAACCCGCAGCTGCGTGCTGCTGCCGAACCGGCGGAATCGAACGCTCCGGCGGTGCAGGCGCTGCTCGACGCCGGGTCAGATCTGGTGGGTACGACGGTCACGGTCGAGTTCGCCTGGTCGTTGTCGGGCATCAATCCTCACGACGGCACGCCGGACAACCCGGCCGACCCGTACGGCCTGCCGGGTGGTTCGTCCGCCGGTGCTGCTGCGGCCACGGCGGCCGGTTTCTGTGATGTGGCGCTCGGGACGGACACGGCTGGTTCGGTCCGTGTTCCTGCGGCCTACTGCGGCCTGCTCGGCATCCGGCCGACCCACGGTCGGGTCCCGATCGCCGGTGTGGCTCCGCTGTCGCCGACGTACGACACGGTCGGGTGGTTCGCCCGCGATCCGGCGACGTTCGCCGAGGCCGGCAAGGTGCTGCTGCCGGACTGGTCCGAGCCGAAGGCGCCGGACGGTGTGACGATCCTGACCGACGCGTTCGCCGTCGCCACTCCCGAGGTCCGAGCCGGCATCGAGCCGTTGGTCGCCGCAGCGATCGACCGTGTGGCCGGCGCGGTGATCGAGGACGTCGCCGGTCCGGCCGGCACGTTCGACGAGTGGGCGGCAGCGTTCAGCTACCGAGGCCTGCGTGAGGGCTGGGAGGCGAACCGGGCCTTCTTCGAGGAGTTCGGCTCCGAGGGTGTCGGTGACGAGATTCGCCCCCGTTTCGATGTCGCGCCCACCATCACCGACGAGCAGGTCGCCATCGCCGACGCCACGATCGTCGCTGCCAAGCAGCGCCTCGCCGAGCTGACCGAGGACGGCCACGCGATCGTCCTGCTGCCGGCCGCACCGGCGCGGGCACCGCGGCGACACGATGCGCTGGCCGAGGCGAGCGCCCAGCGGTTGCCGCTGCTGCACCTGACCTCGTTGGCGTCGATCACCGGTGCGCCGTCGGTGACCGTGCCGATCCGCACACACGCCGGCACCCAGGTGGGCCTGTCGCTCGTCGGTGCGCATGGATGTGACGAGATGCTGATCGACTTCGCCGGCCGACTGATCGAGCTGCTGAGCCTGTGAGCGACCGCGACGCCGCGCCCGACGGGTCGGGGGCGGACGACGAACTGATCGACATGCCCGACGGGGCGATCCGCGTGCCGAAGACCGATCGCGCGGCGGGCCTCGGCCACGTCCGTCAGGGCATCCGACGACGTGCGTCGCTCTCGCCGCTGATCTTCCTGATCGCCGCCGCGATCGTCATCGTGGTGCTGGCCGTGGTCGGCGACGACGACGATGACGACGACGCCGACGACGGCAGCGGCGCCGTCATCGAGATGCTGCTGACCGCCTCCCGAAATTGATGGCGCCTGCTGTTCGTCCGAACAGCCGAGCACTCGAGATCAGAGGTCGCGCAACGCGCGGCGCACGGCGTCCATCGCATCGGTGTCGCTGACCCCGTTCTGACGAGCGATGACGGCGAACGCGTCCGCTGCGGTCCGGAGTTCCTCGGCGATGTCAGCGGTACCGCGGTGGGCGGTCTGTTCGGCGATGAACGTCCCCGCGCGACCGCGGGTCTCGATCACTCGCTCGTGTTCGAGGAGTTCATAGGCGCGGGCGATCGTTCCTTTGGCCACGCCGAGGTCGGAGGCCAGCTGGCGGATCGTCGGTAGACGGCTTCCGGCCGGGAGCGTGCCGGAGACGGCCAAGCGGACGACCTGGGCTCGTAGCTGGTCGTAGACCGGTATCGACGACGACGTGTCGACCCTGAACAGCGGCGCGCTCATTCGCGTCCAGCTCGCTGGTCGGTGCCGTGGCGGGCGTCGATCGATGCGGCGAGCAGCGGGGCCATCTCGCGCTGGAACCGTTCGCGGAGCCGCCACGGCGTGGCCACCGCGATGCCGATCGCCAGGACGATGAGGCCGGCTTCGATCGCAGGCGACGCGACGAAGGAGGCCAGGACGGTGAGCTGGAACGCAACGGCATTCCAGCCGAGCAGCTCGCCGATCGTCGCCCGACGGAACATGCGGTCCTGCTCGCGGAGCCAGCGGCGCACGGGTGGCACGCTTCGCAGGGCAACGGCGACTCGGGCAACCCACAGCAACAGCGACATCGCTGCGACGGCCGCACCCCAGCCGGTCGACACTGCGAACGCAGCCCCGACCGCTGCAGCGGTGGTGCCGAGCAGGACCACCTCGAGCAGGGGATCGGTTCGGAGGTCCGCCCACCGGGATCCGACGTCAGCGACATGGATCGGTTGTTCTGGCTTGCGTCGTCGCCCCGCGAACTCCCCCAGAGCCACACCCGCCAATCCGCACCCCAGGAAGACGGACAACTTTCCAGCCGCGAACATCGGGATGAACCCGACGAACATCCCCCAGCTGCGTGAGCCGATCACTCTGCTCGCGTAGCGCTGCGCCACGATCGTCCCGGCCTCATCCGCGGAAGCAAGCGCGCTCAGTGCCTCGTTCCAAGCGCGTCGACGTGCTCTCAGGACCAGGAAGAGCACCACGCCTCCGCAGACGAACAGCGGGATGAGCAACCAGTTCACGATCATGCGAAGCGCTCGTTTGTCCTCATGTCCTAGGACAGTAGTACAGTTGTGCTCGTGCTGAGTCGAGGCGGTGGGGAGACGACACGATCGTCGACGATCGCGTCGGTCGGAGCGCTTCGGGAGGCGGATGCCGTACGACCGAGAGTGCCGCCGCGGCGGCTGGTCGTCGTCGTCCTGTGGTTGCTGGTGCTCCCGGCCGTTGCCCTGGTGTGGCGTTCCGCTGTTGACGCGCAGGACCTCGGCATGGAGGTCGGCAGCGCAGGGTTCTTGCGGGAAGGAGCGTTCGTCGAGTTGCGGGCGAGCGGCGACGGACGCTACGTCCCGACGTGGGTGGAACTCCGCCACCCGTACGCGACGTTGCGGTCGGCGTCGGTCGATGGACAGCCACTACGAGTCGACGGCGACCGAGTCACAGTCGTCGGCGTATCGGGTGTGACGGCCGAACCGTACGCGCCGGGCCGGTTTCGAAGCGTCGAGGTCGACGTGGTCTGGCGCGTCGACGGATGCCTGACCGCGGCGCCGATCGAGGTGTCGTTCGGTTGGCGGCGGGAGCGGGTCGGCCCTGATCTTCACGGCGAGGGCCATGACAGCTTCGAGGTCTCATGGGAGGACAAGAGCGAGTGCCTGGACTGAGCTGTCGTTGCTACGTGTCGATGTCGTCGGCCGCTCGTTGCCGTAGGGCGCTGTACCCGCAATGACTGACGGCCCTGGAGCACACAGAGCGGAGGCGTGGGTCGAAGCCGATGCGGTACGGGCACGCTCGGTGCCGCGCCGTTGGCGTGGGCCGCTGGCGGTGTCGGTCATCGTCATGTTGCTGGCCGCGCCGAGCCTTGTTGTCGCCCTCGGCTACGGCGAGAACGAGATCTCAGTCGACTCATTGCAGGCCGACCAGACCGGCGTCTCGGTACCCATCTGGTTGCCGGACGGTCGTCAGCGCATCGACTGGGTCGAGGTCGAGAACGTGGGCATCCGGCTCGAATCGGTGGCGTTCGGCGGAACGCTCTTCCGGTCCGATGGCGAACGCGTTCCGATCGACGAGCCGCTCGAGCTCGCCGGTACTGCGCCCGGAGACGGGGCATCGCTCCAGCTCACCTGGTCCATGGACTGTGTGGCCGTGGACGACGCCGTGCGTATCCAGGTGGGCTATTCGACGGAACGCGTCGGCCCGGATGCCCATCGTGTCCGGACGGATCTGTTCCGCCTCAGCGATTGGGTCGACGGCGACGGCTTCGACGATCGATGTGCTGCCCGTCTCCGGGCGCTTCGGGGACGTCTCGGCTGAGCCCTCGTCGTTGCTTCAGGTTGAGGTCCGTGCGCCCCGCCGACGCGCCATGTCGTGGCGCCGGAGCCCGGTTTCGTGTCAGCTGGAGCGGTGATCGACTTCGGTCTGTTCGGTGTCGCTGGTCGCAGC
>JAHDHM010000075.1 GCA_020631315.1 Acidimicrobiales bacterium | reverse complement strand
GGTGCACTTGCGGACGTCCTCCGACTGTCCAAGTCCGATCTCGTGTCGGCGACCGACGATGGCCGTACGTCGATCCGCCAGGTCGACCCGGTGATCCTCGATGCCGTCGTCGAGCTCCCCGTCGCGACGCACGAGGTGACGTCGGTCGAGATCGAGACCTTCCAGGTGTCACCCGACGGCGCCGTCGCCCCCACCGGCGAAGACGAACGACTCATCGAGCTGTTCCGCACGCCAGCCACCGCGATGGTCGCGGCCGTGTTCGACGCCCTCGGCGACCAACGCCCTGACGGGGCGACGTACCTCACGGCCTCGCTCACCCCGGTGGAGCGGATCGTGACCGAAGCTCACTTCGACGACGGTCAGTACGCGCCAGCCGAGGGCGTCGGCATGTTCTCCATCCTCGGCTCCGGCGCCGGTCCCCGAGTCGCCACGGGAAGTGTCGATGTCCCGACCGTCGCCCGGCCCGGTGCCATCTTCGAGGTGAGCGAGGAGCAGGACACCGCACTGCGGTCCGGTGACCTGCCACACGTCGACGCGCCGGGTGGCCACATCGTCGTGCTGCCGATGTTCGGCCAGCTCCACTCCGGACCGCCTCGCGCTGCCGACGAGCTGGACCTGCCTCGTTCGCTCATGGTCCTGCGCACGCCGACACGACCACTGCGAGCCGACGGTTCCGCCGACCGGGGGCGGCGGCGCCGACGCGCTTAGCCGAACGCTCCGACATCGATGGTGCGGGTCACGTCGATCGCCTCCATGAAGTGACGGTCGTGGCTGACGAGCAGCAGCGTGCCGGTGTAGCCGTCCAACGCCGATTCGATCTGCTCGATCGCAGTGAGATCGAGATGGTTCGTCGGTTCGTCGAGCACGAGGCAGTTGACCCCGACTGCTTGGAAGAGGGCGAGCTGGGCGCGTGTGCGTTCTCCTGGTGACAGCGACGCGGCAGGGCGGGTGACGGCGCCGGCGTCGAGGCCGAACTTGGCCAGCACCGAGCGTGCCTCGGCGATGTCGAGCGACCAGGGCTCGCCGGTGACCACGTCGAGGAGGGTCACCCCCGGTCGGTCGACGCCCAGGCGCCGCTGGTCGAGTTCGCCGACCACCACGCTCGGCCCGAGACGGGCACGACCTGCCGTCGGCTGCAGACGACCGAGCAGCAGCTGGAGCAGCGTGGTCTTGCCCGAGCCGTTCGGCCCCGTGATCGCCACCCGCTCACCGAACCTGATCTCGGCATCGAGCGGACCCAACCGGAACGACCCCCGGTCGACGACGGCGCCGTCGAGCACCGCGACCACGTCGCTGCCACGGGGAGCTTCGTTGATGGTGAATCGCAGGTCCCAGCCCTCCCACGGCTTGTCGACCACCTCGAGACGGTCGAGGGCTCGATCAGCCGCACTGGCCTTGCCGGCGAGCTTGTCGGTCTGCGCCTTGTCGAACGCGTTCTTGTGCTTGTCCGGGTCCGGGTTCTTCTTCACCCGCGAGACACCCTGCATGACCCACTCGCGTTTCTGCTGGGCGACGGCCTTGAGGTGATCCCTCTCCTCCACGTACTGAGCGTGGGCCTCCACGGCGAGGCGATGGGCGTTGGCCTGTTCGTCCAGATACGTCTGCCATCCGCCGCCATAGAGCTGTGCGGTCCGATGGTGTTCGTCGAGTGCGAGGACCTGGCGTGCGGCGTGTTCGAGGAACGCCCGATCATGGGAGACGAAGACGAGGCCGCCTCGGTGCTCGTCGACCCAACGTTCGAGTCGGGCCAGGCCAGCCAGGTCCAGATCGTTCGTCGGCTCGTCCAACAAGGTGATGTCGAAGCGGCTCAACAGCAGCACCGCAAGACCGGCTCGTGATGCCTCGCCGCCCGAGAGGGTTCGGGGATCGGCGTCCAACAGGCGGGCTGCCATGCCGAGATCGTCGGCCACCTCCTCGAGGCGGTGCTCGAAGTCAGCGGCGCCGGAGGCGGTCCAGTCGGCCAACGCCCGGTCGTAGCGATCGGCAGTGCCGGCGGCGTCGGTCGCAAGTGCCTCCGCGGCCGCGGTGAACTCGGCATCGGCTGCGGCGACGCCGGTCGCTGCGGCGAGCAGGGCCCGGACCGTGGGCTGACTCGTTCGATCCAGCTCCTGTCGCATGAGGCCGACACGTGCCGTCGTCGGCTGACGGGAGACGCGACCTCGAGTCGGTGAGACCTCTCCCGCCAGCAGCCGGAGCAAGGTGGTCTTGCCCACGCCGTTCGGGCCGACGACGGCCAGGCGCGAGTTCTGGTCGATCGTGACCGAGACGTCGGCGAGGATCGACGCACCGTCGCGGTCGTAGGCGAGCTGATGGACGACGAGGGCGGCGTGATGGCCGTGGGACACAGCGAGCTCCGCCGAGGCGGACCTCAGTCGGCGGCGGGGAGCGTCAGCACGAACAGCATCGTGCAGCCCTCGTCGCCCACCACGAACTCAGAGTGGGTGGTGCCCTTCGGCGCTGCGTAGCCGCAGCCAGGGGTCAGGAGCTGCCCCTGGGACTGCACGGAGCCCTCGAGCACGTAGCCGAACTCGCTGTCGATGTGGGTGTGCTCCGGCGCGCTGAAGCCGGGGGCGAACTTGCTCATGTTGAACAGGCGACCGTCGACCAGACCGATCGGCTTGACCTCGACGCCTGGAGCGGCCTCGGTCCACTCGGCATCGGTGGTGTCGGCAACTGCGAACGCATCCATGACTGGTCTCCTCGGCTGTCGTGCTGTCAGCGATGTCGTCCCCGTGCGGTGCGACCTGCTCGACCGTAGCGCCGGCGACCGTCGGGTGCGTCGACTCAGGCCATGAACGGGGTCTCGGGGATGCCCTGAGCACCGACGTCGAGCGCGATGAGCGAGCCGGCCCGAAGGTCGCCCGTGCCCTCGTAGCGATGCTCCTCGTCGTCGGCGACGAGGCTCGTCACGTACATCGTGTCGAGGTTCGGCCCGCCGAAGCACGGCATCGTCGGCGTGTGGATCGGGAGTTCGACGATCCGGTCCACGTCGCCGTCGGGCGTGATCCGCGTCAGCGCTCCGGCGAAGATGCTGGCCGACCAGTAGCAGCCGTCGACGTCGAGGCACGCGCCGTCTGGCAGGCCGCGCACGGTCGTGTAGTCGAAGAAGAGTCGCTCGTCGTGGCGCTCGCCGGTGTCGAGGTCGTAGTCCCAGACCACGATGCGACGAGTCGGTGTGTCGGTGAAGTACATGCGGCCCCGCTCGGCGTCGAAGACGATGCCGTTGCTCACGCCGATGTCGGTCCGCAGTGTCGTCGCCACGCCGTCGCCGTCGATCTGGTGGAGGATGCCACTGGAGCGTTCGGCGCTCACGTCGCCGAACATGGAGCCGACCACGAAGCGGCCTGCGGGGTCGCAACGTCCGTCGTTCAGACGGTTGCCGGTACCGCCTGCTTCGATGTCGCTGATCGTGGTGACCTCACCGGAGGCCCAGTCGAGACGCACGAGCTGATGCTCCATGGCGACGACGAACTGGCCTGGCACCTTGCTGAACACGAACGAGCCGGGACGAGCAGGCAGGGATCGTGAGGTGTTCTCGCCGGTCGAGGGGTCGTGTCGGTGGATGGCGCACCCCTCGACGTCCTCCCAGTAGAGAACGGACTCGTCGACGGACCAGATCGGGCACTCGCCGAGCCGGGCGCCGACCGCGGCCACGACCTCGATGTCGGCTGCCGGGCTCATTCGCCACCACCCGCGGCCACGACACCGATCTGGCCGGTGGCGGGCGAGACCTCGCCGTTGCGAGTGCGTTCGTACAGGTCGGCGACGGCGTCCTGACCGGTGCAGACCTCGACCGTCATCCAGTCGAACGAGTCGTCGATGAACCCGTTCACCGCGTCGAGCAGGCGCTGGTTCAACACCTCGGGTCCCCAGTCGGCGGCGCGGACCTGGATCTGGCTGGGTGCGAAGAAGAACTCAGGAGCCGGCGCCGGCAGCTCGACCGCGTCCACGGCGTCCCAGTGGGTCATCCCGACGCGGGCCGAGTGCTTCAGTGCGCCGAGGCCGGTGTGGAGCTTGCCGAGCAACGGCTGGTCGCCGGCCATGTCGACGATCACCGACGGTGTGTCACGGTCGATGGGCCAGTCGTCGCCGTCGAGGTCGCCGTACTCGACGACCTCGTCGTACCAACCGAGCGACTCGACGAACTCCCGATTGCGGGGTGAGGTCAGACCCACGGTGGACGGGCGCCCCTCACCTCGGGCGTGGACCGAGTGGGCGAGCGCGATCGAGGTCTTCGACGAGGCGCTCGTGATGATGACCCGCTCGGCGCCGAAGTCGTCGTTCGATGCGAGGAAGTCGTCCACCAGCCAGGATGTCGCGAACAGGCCGCGCAGCAGGAGGCGGCGGTGACCCCGCTCCGTGAGGCCGTCGTCGTCGGCGTCGCCCGAGCTGTCGTCGAGGCGCTCGAAGGTCCGGTACACGGGGGCGTGGTTGGCGCGGTGCTCGCCGTCGTCACGGAACCCGCCCGAGGTGGCCGTGGCCGAGATCACGACCCGGTCGGTCATCGGGTACCAGCCGTAGTAGCGGGAGCCGACCTCGATGCCGTCGACCGCACTGGCGACGACACGGCCATAGCCCATGCAGGGCACGCGGCCCCAAGGCATCTCGGCGGGGAAGAAGCCCCAGTAGTCGAGCATGTCGCCGGCGACGGCGTAGGTGATGTTGTTGGCGGTGAAGGCGAAGCCCTCGACCTCGAGCTCGACGAGGCCGGCGCCGCCGGCGTGCTCGGTCGGCACGGGCACCTCGGCCCAGCGCGAGACGGACAGGTCGCTGCGGTCGACGTCGAAGCAGGAGGTCATGGCGCCGAGACTAGGCGTGTCGACCAGCCGACACCGCAGCGTCTCGGCCTCAGCTCTGCTGCTCGTCCTCATCCGACGGAGCCGCAACGTCATCGGCCGATGCAGCGGCCAGGTCGGCTTCGCGCTTGGCGAGCTCGGCCTCCCACTCCATCAGGCGACGCTCCTTGGCAGCGTCGGTCTCGGCGGACGCCTTCTGACGCTGTGCTGGTCCTGCGGGATCCTCCCGCAGCGCAGGCTCGGCCGGTGCCATCGGCGGCCGGGATCGGGTCCAGTTGCCGTCGTTGCGCCGAGGATGATCCCACTCGGGCTTGTCCTCAGGCCCGACGACCCGCTTCACAGGGCGAGAGTCGGTCGAGCCAGGTGCCCAGCCCGTGTACAGCGGTCGACCGAAACCCAGCCAAGCGATGGCGCCGATGGCGGGGAAGAACAGGACGATGAAGACCCAGGAGATCTTCGGCAGGTTGCGCACCATCATCTCGTCGGTGGCGATGACGTCGAGGAAGGCATACAGCCACACCGCCGTCATGATCATCGCCGGAAGTCCGTAGATCCCGAGTCGCAGCATCGATCGCCCACCTCTCTCGTAGCGCCGCCGGATCCCCATGACCGGCGTCGTCGACGCCCCACAGCGTCGACCACGCAGAGTAGTCAGACGGTGCGGGCGGGGCAATCGTTCGCCGTCAAGACGTGAGGTGGACTCGAAGCTCCTCGATCGCCTGGTCGTAAGACACCCTCGGAGCCCATCCGGTGGCAGCGACGAGCCGATCGGTCGGGAAGTCGCTGTCGGCGCCGATCAGGTTCAGGAACTCGAGCGGTGGGACCGCCGCGCCACGCGGCGGCACCCGGTTCGGCGGGTCCTCGTTCGCCTCGGCCGCAGCGAGCAGCGGAGCGGCGTCGACCGTCTGGGGCGGTGCGGCCCCGACGATCTCGGCCAGGTCGTGCGCGTACTGCGCCCAGGTGACGTCGAGGCCATCGCACACGTTGAACGCCTGACCTGCCGCGTCATCGAGGCCGAGGAGGGCGACGAGCGCATCTGCCAGGTTGTCGACGTGGACGAGCCCCGCGTTGCCGGTACCACCGTCGAGCAGCGGGAACTGGCCGGCCTGCAGCAGGCCGACCATGAGATCGACCCAGGGGCGACTGCCGATGCCGTACACGTTCGACGGTCGCACGACGGAGACGTCCAGCCCGTCGGAAGCCGCGGCGAACGCGGCGTCCTCCTGGCCCTGCTTCGCCACGCCGTAGGGACCCTGAGGCCGGCCTCGCTCGACGTCCTCCGGGCACGGCCCCCGACGGACCGCATCGCCGTAGTTGCAGATCGACGTCGTCACCACGGTGCGCGCGCCGACTTGGCCGGCGGCGTCGAACACGTTGGCGCTGCCATCGGCGGTCACGGCCCAGTGGGCGGGGTAGTCGCCGCTGGCTTCGGCCACGAGGGCGGCCAGATGCACCACGGCGTCCACGTCACGCATCGGCGCGTCGAGAGACGATCGGTCGGTGACGTTCGCTCGAGCGACCTCGTCGGCGTCGAGTTCTGGGTGGATCGCCTCGTCGGGTAGCACCATGGCGACGGTGGTCCAGCCCTGGTCGCGCAGGAGCCGCACCGTCCGACGTCCGATGAAGCCGTTGGCTCCGGTGACCAGCACCCGTCCGCTCATCGTTCCCCCTCGTGCCCCTCGTGCCCTCGTACGAATGCGCGGGCCGATGGTAGACCCGAGGTCACGTACGACGAACTGGAGCTGCGGTGACCCGAGGGATGTTGAGCGAAGACGACCTGCGCAGGGACGTCGAGTCCGGAGCGATCGACACCGTCATCGTCGCCTTCACCGACCACTTCGGACGCCTCATGGGGAAGCGCTTCGACGCCGAGTTCTTCGTCGAGGACGCACTCGGCCACGGCACCCACGGCTGCAACTACCTGCTGACCGTCGACATGGACATGGAGCCGGTCGAGGGGTACGCCTACGCCAACTGGTCGAAGGGGTACGGCGACTTCCACCTCGTGCCTGACCTCTCGACTCTGCGCCGGGCCGCGTGGACCGACCGAACCGCACTGGTGCTGTGCGACGTCGTCGACGGTGAGCCGGAGACCGACGTACCGGTCGCTCCGCGTTCGATCCTGCGACGCCAGGTCGAGCGCCTCGCCGACGCCGGGTACGTGGCCAAGGCGGCCAGCGAACTCGAGTGCTTCCTGTTCACCGAGTCGTACCGTCAGGCGCACGAGCAGGGCTACCGGAACCTCACCACGTCGGGTTGGTACAACGAGGACTACCACCTGCTCCAGGGCGCTCGGGTGGAGCCCTACATCGGAGCCGCTCGCCGGGCGCTCGGCGCGTCCGGCGTGCCGGTCGAGAACTCGAAGGGCGAGGCGGCGCTCGGCCAGCACGAGCTGAACATCCGCTACGCCGACGTCATGACCATGGCCGACCGCCACGGTGTGATGAAGCACGCCATGAAGGAACTGGCCGACCAGCAGGGCATCTCGTGCACGTTCATGGCCAAGCCGGTGTTCGGCGAGTCGGGCAACAGCTGCCACATCCACCTGAGCCTCTGGAACGCCGACGGCGACACCCCGGCGTTCGCCGATGGCGCTGTGTCGCCTGATGGAGCAGGGCAGGCGGACACGTTCCGCTGGTTCCTGGGCGGATGGATGGCCCACCTCGATGAGCTGATGCTGCTCTATGCGCCGACGATCAACTCGTACAAGCGCTACCAGGCCGCCAGCTGGGCACCGACGCGCGTCGCGTGGTCGACGGACAACCGGACGGCGGGCTTCCGTGTCGTGGGTTCGGGTCCCAGCCTGAGGATCGAGTGCCGTATCGCCGGCGGCGACGTGAACCCGTACCTCGTCTATGCCGCTGCGCTGGCGAGTGGTCTCGACGGCATCGAGCAGCAGATCGAACCGCCCGCAGAGCTGCGCGGTGACGGCTACAACGCCGACGACGCGCCGCACGTGCCCGGCACGCTGACCGAGGCACTCGCCCTGTTCGAGTCATCTGCGTTTGCCCGCTCGGCTCTCGGCGACGACGTGGTCGACCACTACGCCCACTTCGCCCGCCAGGAGCTGGCGGCGTGGAACGCCGCCGTCACCGACTGGGAGCACCAGCGCTACTTCGAGCGCATCTGACGCCCTAACGTCCCGCTCATGACGAACGGAACGGGCCGGCTCGCCGGCAAGGTCGCGGTGATCACGGGCGCCGGAGGTGGTGTGGGTCGGGCGACCGCGCTCCGCATGGCCGAAGAGGGCGCCAGCGTTGTCGCTGCCGACGTGGTCGACGAGGCCAACGAGCAGACGGTCGACATGGTCGCCGACGCCGGTGGCACCGCCGCAGCACTGCACGTCGACGTCACCGATGACGAGCAGGTCGCGGCCATGATCGCGCTCGCCGAGGACCGCTTCGGTGGCCTGGACATCCTGTTCAACAACGCCGGCGTGATGTTGGCGGGGGATGACGATGCCGTCGAGACGCCCGATCAACGCCAGGACCCTCGACATCAACGTGCGTGGCGTCCTGTTGGGCTGCCGTCACGGCATCCCGGCGCTGCGGCGGCGTGGCGGGGGAGCGATCGTCAACACCGCCTCGTTCGTCGCATCCGTCGGTGCCGCGACGCCACAGATCGCCTACACGGCGTCCAAGGGCGCAGTGCTGTCGATGACCCGTGAGCTGGCCGTCATCCACGCCCGGGAAGGCATCCGGGTCAACGCCGTGTCGCCGGGTCCACTCCGGACCGAGCTGTTGATGGCGTTCCTGGACACCGAGGAGAAGCGTCAGCGCCGTTTGGTCCACGTGCCGATGGGCCGCTTCGGCGAATCGCCCGAGATCGCCGAAGCGGTCGTCTTCCTCGCCTCCGACGAAGCGTCGTATGTGACGGGGTCGAACCTGAACGTCGACGGCGGCCTCACCGCCGCCTACGTCACACCCGAGTAGCAGCGAGCGGGAGCGAGCTGGAGGGCAGGGCAGCGAGCGGGAGCGAGCTGGAGGGCCCTTACAGAGGAATGAAGTCGGTCACTTCGGTCCGGAAACGGAAACCAGAGTGAGGTCGTCGGGTTTCTTCTCGTGAGCGATCGGCTCGACCGGTCGCCGTACGAGAGGAACCCCCTCATGAGCAGCACGATCGTCCTGGTCGTCGTCATCCCTCTCCTCGTGGCCATGGCCGCCCTGGTCACCTGGATCACCACCCGCCGTTCCGAGAACTCGGCCTTCGGCACCACCGCGGAGCTCGACCGCACAGTTCGCCGGCGAGACGCAGCCGCTGCCGCTACGTCGGTCCCGACCGGCCGGGAGGTCGAAGCCGCCGCTGCGCTCGCACGTATCGAGGGCGCCGGCATCGAACCCGTCGCCGAGACGCCGGTCGCGTTGCCCGAGTGGACGCCGTCGGACCCGGAGAAGCTCGGTGTCACCCGTCGCCAGTTCCTCAACAGGGCGTCCCTCGGCCTGACCGGCCTCGGCCTCAGCGGGTTCGGTGCCGCGACGCTGTCGTTCCTGTGGCCCAAGGCCGGCGGTGGGTTCGGGTCCAAGGTCAAGGTCGGCACCCGGTCGGAGGTCGACGCCGCTATCGCCGGTAGCCAGCCGGCGACAAACTTCGCCTACTTCGCCGAAGCCCAGGCCTACGTCCAGCCGTACCCGGCCGAGGCGCTGCCAGCAGCGCGAGCCGTCTACGACGAGCGGATCGTCAGCGGCATGGAGGAGGGCTACGTCGCTCTCTGGCAGAAGTGCCCGCACCTCGGCTGCCGCGTGCCGTCCTGCGACACCTCACAGTGGTTCGAGTGCCCCTGCCACGGCTCCCAGTACAACCGGGTCGGCGAGAAGCGTGGCGGGCCCGCCCCTCGCGGCATGGACCGCTTCCCGATCACCTTCGAGGGTGAGGACGTCGTGATCGACACCGGCACCGTGGTGCCCGGCCCGATCTTCGGCACCAACACCACCGGGCAGGGTCAGGAAGGCCCGAACTGCACGTCCGGCGGCCACGGCTGATCGGCTGAACGGGCCGACCGAGCAGTAGCTCAGCGACCCCAGAAGGAGCGCACCGTCTCGACGAAGCGGTCCGGCTCGACGAGGTGTGGGTAGTGGCCGAGGCCCGCCCACACCTCGGTCCGCGCCGAGGGCACTGCGGCGGCGAACCAGTCTGCGTAGTCGTCGCCCGGGTCGATGCCGAACACGTTGAGGTACGGCGCGGTGATCGCCGCAGCGGTCGCCTCGACGAGCGCCCGCAGGTCGGCGGGATCGGACTCGATGACGTCGTGCCACACCCCGAGCACGACGTCCTGCTCTGCCGAGCGGTTGGACTCGATGCGGGCGCGCTCGTCGGCCGACAGTGCGGTTCCGGCCATGTCGTCGAACAGTGCGCCGATCACGGCAGGACACATCTGCGGATCGCGGAGCATCGGCGCAGCGGCTTGGAGCTGCTCCTGGAACGCATCGAGCTGCAACGACTGATCGACGTTGACGACGCTGCGGACCGGTAGTGCCCCGGCTGCAGCGGACACCACGGCACCGCCGAGCGAGTGTCCGACGAGGTCGATCTCGCCGCCGCCGACAGCGGCGATGACCGCGGCCACGTCCCCGACCATCGTGGCGAGGTCGTAGGGCGCCGTACGGTCCGAGGCGCCGTGGCCTCGTAGGTCCATCGTGACGACGCGGTGATCCACTGCCAGCCGGGAGACGATCGGATCCCAGCAGCCCGACTGCTCGGTGATGCCGTGCACGAGGAGCACGGTCGGTCCGTCGCCCTGGATGTCGTGGTGGATCGCGGTGCCGTCTGCTGCGGTGGTCGTCGCCATGTCGCCAACATAGAGCGACGTACGGTCAGTGGTCCGGTCAAGTCGCACGGGCGGGTGACATTTCGTCGCAAGATCCCCGAGGCGGTCTGCTTGAATCACCGTTCACGCCTGCCGATCGGAGCTTCGTGCGACGACCCGTGACCCTCGGAGAGCTGGCGACCCTGCGCCAGTCCGTGTCCGGGTTCACGCGCGCCCGTGACCTCGAAGCCAAGCTCCGCAGCGACGCCCGGATCGACAGCTTCGTCGTCAACCACCGTGACCGGACGGCGTTGCTCGACCGTGCCCAGTTCTACGAGCGCCTGAGTGCGGGATCGTCGCTCGGTCTCCCGATCCGTCGGCGTCGGCGCGTCAGCGAGATGTTCGCTGCCGAGCTCGAGGCATCGTCGGCGCGTCGTGCCTCCGAGCCGGCCCTCGCCGCCGGCCTGGCCCTGATGGAACGCGGCAACACGGACGCCGACCTGCTCGTGCAGTTCGAGACGGGCCGCTTCGGGACGGTGGCGGTCGTGGACCTGCTCCGTGTCGTCGCCGCGTCGCACGAGGCCCAGCACGCGGAGATCGCCGGCAAGGAGCGCCGCCTGGGCGCACTGCTCGGTGAGACGACCGACGCCGTGCTGGTGGCGGGCCGGTATGGGCGGATCTCGTACGTGAGCCCGGCCTACAGCAACATCAACGGCCTGGACCTCGACGACGTCCTCGGTGTCGATGGCTACGAGCACGTCCACCCCGACGACCTCGGGCGCCTCAAGGCAGCTGTCGAGCGCACGATCGTCGACACGTCACTGCGGCTCTCGTGTGAGGTGCGAATCCAGCACGCGGACGGATCGTGGCGCTGGTGCCAGCTGGCAGGGCGGGCGATGTTCGACGATCCGGCGATCGCCGGGTACATCACCAGCATCAGGGACATCACCGAAGCGCGAGCGTTGCGCGAAGGGCTGCGGTACCAGGCCGAGCACGACGCCTACGGCTTCGCGTTCCCGCCGCTCGGTGAGCGCTTCGAGCGGTTCGAGGAGCACCTCGCCATCGTCACCGGCCTCTGGGACACACCCGTCGGCTCGACGTTCGGCCACAACGGCGAGCACTACCAGGTGACCGACTCGCCGGCGCTGCCGAAGCCGC
>JAHDHM010000074.1:10611-11897 GCA_020631315.1 Acidimicrobiales bacterium | reverse complement strand
CGAGCACAACATCCAGGGCATCGGCGACAAGCACATCCCGCTGATCCACAACGTGACGAACACCGACATCGCCGTCGCGATCAGCGACCGCTCGACCGACTCACTCGACGTCTTGTTCAACACGCCTGCGGGCAAGGCCCACCTGATCGACGAGGTCGGCTGCGACCCTGCCTTGGTCGACTCGCTCGTCCACATGGGCTTCTCGTCGATCTGCAACACGCTCGCTGCGATCAAGACGGCCAAGCATCTCGGCCTGTCCTCCGACGACGTCATCGTGACGGTCGCGACCGACGGGTCCGAGCTGTACGACTCCGAGCGGGAGTCGTTCACCGCCGCGCAGTATCCGAACGGGTTCGACGCCCGGGACGCCGCCGCCGTCCACGCCCAGCACCTGGAAGCGGTGGACACGGCACACCTCATGGAGATGGGTGCCGTCGAGCGCAACCGCGTGTTCAACCTTGCCTACTTCACCTGGGTCGAGCAGCAGGGCATCGGCGTCCCGGAGTTCGAAGCCCGGCGCAGCCAGACGTTCTGGGATGGTCTGCGCCCCCTCGCCGCCGAACTCGACGAGCTCATCGTCGACTTCAACACCCGCACCGGCCTCAGCTGACCCGCCGCCCTTCCCGATCTGAATGCCGATTTCGCGCATAGTGCGCGATGGCGCCCCTCAGATCGCGGAGGTGCGCGATCAGCACCTTCAGATTCGTCGTCGGACGTGAGGGTCCCGCCGGTCGAGCACGGTCGCGATCGAGCGGACCAGCTCATCGGGACGATGCGCGAAGTCGTCCCAGGTGAACGACAGGAGCTGCCAGCCGAGCAGCGCCAGATCGTTCGCTCGGGTGCGGTCGCGCTGAAAGGACCGGCTGTTCAGGTGCCACGAGATGCTGTCGAGTTCGATGGCCAACCGATGTTCTGGGTAGGCGAGATCGGCTCGAGCGACGACGATGCCGCGTTCGCCGATGATCGGGAACTCGAGAACAGGTCGGGGCAGACCGCTTGCGATGATCAGCCGTTCGACCTCGCGGGACCACGCGCTCAGAGGTAGTTCGCCGTCGCCTTGACGCCACTCGAGTTGACGGCGCATCGGCCCACATCCGTTGCGCCCGTGCTCGCTGTGTCGTCGGAGGACCGCTGCGAGATCTCCGAGCTTCACGAGGTCGCGGCGAAGCGCTTCGTCGATGAGGTGCGTCAGGCGGTCGTCGCCGACCGCGACTCCGACATCGAGAAGTGTTCGAGCGACGCCGGTCGTCGGGATGCCACTGCGCTGCACTCGTGCCAGCGTGCGC
>JAHDHM010000074.1:0-10601 GCA_020631315.1 Acidimicrobiales bacterium | reverse complement strand
TGGGTGGTCTGACGGACTCGGACGCCGGCCTTGGGTCGGTGTCGCCCCTGCGTAACTGTGATCTCGACGGATCTGGCGCGAGGCGAGAGATCGTGGAGCCGCAGTGCGGATCGATGGCTTGCCACGCCACCGAGATCGAGCGCTGCGGCAAGGACAGCTCCGTGCCAAGTGGGTCGGACACCGGCGAGCCGATAGACCCCGGTCCCGACCGTGGACCATCGACCGCTTCTCAGCCTCGATGCAATCGCGCCACTCGTCATGCCGTCGGCGAGTGCCTGCTGCCTCGTGATCACGCCGTGCTGACGTTGTAGTCGAAGCTCGACTCCGTCGGTCACGCCGTTCCTCCCTGCCGTGGGTGTTGCGAGGGAGGTGACCATGAACGCTATGCCCAACCAGGCCGAGAGCAACGGGCGTCAGCTTCTGAAGGTGTCAATTTCGCATAGTGCGCGAATCCCGCCTTCAGATCGTGGGGTTGCGCGCTGTGCGCCTTCAGATCGGAGAGGGCGAACCAGATCGGAGAGGGCGGCGCGGGTCGGGCATGATGAGGACGTGCACGACCATCACGACGCGGGAGCTCACGACCACGCCCAGGAGACGGTGAACCCGTTCGTGGCCTACCGCGAGCGCTTGAGGTCGTACCGACGCTGGATCGATGCCGGCTTCTCCGACGGAGAGTTCGTCGCCGTGGTGGAACACCTCGACGAAGCGCTCATCCGCATCGGCCGGACGGGGTTCCAGCCGACACCTCTGATCGAGTCCCCGAAGCTGGCGCGTCTGCTCGGTCTTCCCGACGGCGCCCGGTTGTGGGTCAAGGACGAGACCCACAACGTGGCGGGAAGCCACAAGGCGAGGCACCTGTTCGGGCTGCTCCTGCATCGGGCTGTCGACGAACGCCTCGGGGCACACCGTCATGGCGGCCTCGCGATCGCTTCGTGCGGCAACGCCGCCATCGCCGCCTCCACGATCGCAGCAGCCGCGGGTCTGCGGCTCGACGTGTTCATCCCGACGTGGACTTCCGAGAGCATCGAACGTCGGCTGACCGACCTCGGGGCCGAGGTCCATCGGTGCGAACGCCGCGACGGCGAGGTGGGTGATCCCGCCTACCTCCGCTTCCTCGAGGCCGTCGAGGCAGGGGCCGATCCGTTCTCCGTGCAGGGCACGGTCGCCCCGGAGGCACTCGACGGCGGCCGCACGATCGGCTGGGAGATCGCCGATCAGCTGGCCGAACAGCTCGGCGGTCCGGCAAGCATCGACTTGGTCAGTCTCCAGGTCGGCGGTGGCGCGTTCGCCTCGTCGTTGATCGAAGGGCTGTCCGAGATGGCGGCCGACGGTGTGCTTCAGGCGGCGCCACGGGTGCTCGCCGTCCAGACCGAATCCTGTGCGCCGCTCCAACGGGCGTGGGACGCCATCCACGCCACCGGCGACGCCGTGTCGGCCCTCGACGATGCGGACCGTCACATGACTCCGTGGGAGGACGTCGGTGAGAGCCTTGCGTCCGGCATCCTCGACGACGTCACCTACGACTGGACCTCGATCGCCTCGGCGATGCTGCGTGACGGCGGCGAACCGTTGGTCGTCGACGAGGACTCCGTCGAGATGGCGCATGCCGCTGGCCGATCGACGGGAATCGATGTCTGCGGCACCGGTACCGCCGGGACCGCTGGGCTGTTCGCGAGGCCGGATCTCGTCGCTCCGGGCGAGCACGTCGTCGTCGTCTTCACCGGCCACCGCCGAGACTGACACCGCCGAGACTGACACCGCGAGCTGCCGCCACCAGGAGCGACTGCGCGTGACGATGGTCACGGTTCAGGTGTAGGTTCGCCTCGACGCTCAGGGGGAGCGTTACGACACCCCGTTCGGGTGCGCCTCGACGGGGCGTCGCCAACGCGTGATCGGGGGATCCATGCAGGTCGAGATGTCCGTCAACGGCGAGGTTCGCACCAGCGACGTCGAACCTCGCACCCTGTTGGTCCATCACCTACGAGACGAACTCGGTCTCACGGGCACCAACATCGGCTGTGACACGTCGTCGTGCGGCGCCTGCACGGTCCACGTCGACGGCCAATCGGCGAAGAGCTGCACCATGCTCGCCGTCCAGGCCAACGGCGCCGACATCACCACCATCGAGGGCATGGCATCACCCGACGGCACGCTCCATCCGATGCAGCAGGCGTTCATGGACAACCACGGCCTGCAGTGCGGTTACTGCACGCCGGGGATGATCATGGCGGCCACCTCGCTGCTCGACGAGAAGCCGAACCCGACCGAGGCCGAGGTGCGCGAAGGGCTCGAGGGCAACCTGTGCCGCTGCACCGGCTACCACAACATCGTGAAGTCGGTGCTCGCGTGCGCCGGGGAGGAGAGCTGACATGGCCGTTCTCGGAACCCGCATGCTCCGCAAGGAGGACCCGCCGCTCGTCACGGGTGAGGCCAAGTACATCGACGACATCCACGCGCCGGGAGAGCTGTGGATGGGGATGGTGCGCTCCACGCAGGCCCACGCCCGTCTGGCGTCGATCGACGTGTCGGGTGCGCTCGACCAGCCTGGCGTCGTCGCCGCCTACACCGGAAAGGACCTGACCGAGGGCTACTGGATCGCGCCGCTGCCCTGCGCGTGGCCGGTCACGCCCGACATGCTCAACCCGGAGCACTACCCGGTCGCCGTGGACCACGCCCGCTATGTCGGCGACATCGTCGCCGTGGTCCTCGCGACCTCCAGGTACGCAGCCGCCGACGCCGTCGAGCACGTCATTGTCGACTACGAGACGCTCGACGCCGTCGACTCGGTCGAGACCGCGGTCGCGAACTCGACGCTCGCACACCCTGATCTCGGCACCAACAAGGCGTACACCTGGGCCCTCGATCCCGATCCCGATGCGACCGCAGCAGCGCTCGATGCTGCGGTGCACAAGGTCGAGGCCGAGTACGTGCAGCAGCGTCTGATCCCGTCGGCCATGGAGCCTCGTGGCGTGCTCGCCGTGCCGGCGCCGTTCGGTGACGACATGACGCTGTACTCGTCGACCCAGGTGCCCCACATCCTCAAGGTGATGGTGGCCGCGACCACCGGGCTCCCCGAGCACAACGTGCGTGTCGTCGCACCGTCGGTCGGTGGCGGCTTCGGCGCCAAGCTCAACATCAACGCCGACGAGATCCTGGCGGTCGCGCTGGCCAACAAGCTGAAGAAGCCGGTGCGTTGGACCGAGACCCGGACCGAGGCGGCGATGTCGACCACGCAGGGCCGAGGGCAGCGGCAGCGCATCGAACTCGGTGCTGACGCCGACGGCAAGCTCACTGCGTGCCGGGTGCACATCGACGCCGACCTCGGTGCCTACATGCAGCTGATCACGCCGGGCACCCCGCTCCTCGGCTCGTTCCTGTACACCGGCGTCTACGCCTGCCCGAACTTCGGATTCGTGTGTGACGGCTGGTTCACCAACCTCACCCCGACCGACGCCTACCGAGGCGCCGGCCGACCCGAGGCGAGCTACGCGATCGAGCGGGCGATGGACATGCTGGCCGTCGAGGTCGGCATCAGTCCCGAGGAGATCCGTCGCCGCAACTACGCCGGCGGCGGCGAGCACTTCGAGAACTGGGAGAGCCCGTCGGGCCTCGTGTTCGACTCGGGCCACTACGGCCCGAACCTCGAGAAGGCGCTGGAGCTCGCCAAGATCGACGAGCTGCGGGCCGAGCAGGCACGTCGCCGTGAGGCCGGCGAGACCGTGCAGCTCGGCATCGGCATGTGCACCTACGTCGAGATCTGTGGCCTGGCGCCGAGTCGTGCGCTGGGCGATCTCGGTTACGCGGCCGGCGGTTGGGAGCACGCCACCGTGCGGATGCTGCCGACCGGCAAGGTCGAGGTGGTGTCGGGTTCGACGCCGCACGGACAGGGCCACGAGACGTCGTGGTCGATGATCGTCGCCGACAAGATGGGTATCGATCCCGCCGATGTCACGGTGTTGCACTCGGACACGGCGCTCAGCCCGCTCGGCCTCGACACCTACGGGTCACGGTCGCTGGCCGTGGGCGGCGTGGCGATCGCCATGGCGACCGACAAGGTCATCCAGAAGATCAAGGCGATCGTGGCCCACCAGATGGAGGCCAACGTCGACGACATCGTCCTGGAGGGCGGCAACCTCATGGTCGCCGGCTCGCCGGACACGGCGACGCCGATCCAGTCGGTCGGGTTCGCTGCGTTCGCGGCGCACGATCTGCCCGAGGGCATGGAGCCGAACCTGCAGGAGCAGGTCAGCTTCGACCCGTCGAACTTCGCCTTCCCGTTCGGTACCCACGTGTGTGTCGTCGAGGTCGACGAGGAGACAGGCGACACGACCGTGATCGACTACATCGCGGTCGACGACTGCGGCAACCAGGTCAACCCGCTCATCGTCGAGGGCCAGGTGCACGGCGGCATCGTCCAGGGCGTCGCCCAGGCGCTGTGGGAGTACGCCCAGTACGACGGCGACGGCAACCCGTTGAACCCGTCGTTCATGGACTACCTGGTGCCTTCTCCGACCGAGATGCCCTCGATGCAGGTCGACTCGACGGTCACACCGTCGACGTCGAACCCGCTCGGCGTCAAGGGCGTCGGTGAGGCCGGAACGATCGGGTCGGCCGCAGCTGCGATCAACGCCGTCGTGGACGCACTCTCGCATCGGGGCGTGGTCGACGTGTCGATGCCGGCCACACCGCAGAAGTTGTGGCGAATGCTGAACAGCGACTCGGAAGGAGCATCGGCATGATCCCCGCAGCGTTCGACTATCAGGTGGCGGAGAACGCCGAGCACGCCATCGGGCTCCTGTCCGAGCACGGTGACGAAGCCAAGCTCATGGCCGGCGGACACTCGCTGGTGCCGATGATGAAGTTCCGGCTGGCGACCCCGGCGGTCGTCGTCGACATCGGTCGTCTCGACGATCTGCGCTACATCACCGTGGACGGCGACACGGTGCGGATCGGTGCGACCACGCGTCACACCGAACTCGAGCATTCAGCCGAGTTGGCGGCGGCGTGTCCGATGCTCGCGCACGTCGCGTCGAAGGTCGGTGACCCACAGGTGCGTCATCGCGGCACGCTCGGCGGCACGATCGGTCACGCCGATCCTGCGTCCGATCTACCCGCTGCAGTGCTCGCGCTCGGCGGCTCGATCGTGGCCACCGGCCCTGGCGGAGCGTCGCGTGAGATCGCGGCGACCGACTTCTTCACCGGCTACTTCGAGTCGGTGTTGGCGGTCGACGAGATGATCACCGAGATCAAGGTGCCGATCAGCACCGGCGCATGGAGCTATCAGAAGTTCAACCGTCGGGCACAGGACTGGGCCATTGTCGGTGTCGCCGTCGCCGACGGCGGCAAGGGCGTCAGCCTCGTCAACATGGGTTCGACACCCGTGCGGGCCTCGGCGGTCGAAGCGGCTTTGGCCGGCGGTGCCTCCATCGACGACGCAGCAGCGGTGGCTGCCGACGGCACCTCGCCGCCGGAAGACCTGAACGCCGATGCGCAGTACCGGTCGCATCTCGCTCGGGTGCTCACCAAGCGGGCGCTCAGCGCAGCGAGCTGACGAACGTCAGGGGTGGGTCGCGTGGTCGGCCCACCCCGACGATCGACCGTTCAGTCGGCGAGCAACGCGGTCGTGACGGCGAGCACTTGATCTCGCAACCAACGGTGGGCGGCGTCGCCGTCCACCCGGGTGTGCCACCACGAGTGGAGCTCGACGTCGGGTGCATACACCGGGAGCTGTCGGGCGACGATGCCGAGTCGCGAGCCGATGGTCGAGACCAGTGGCCCCGGCAACGTGCCGACCAGGTCGGTGGTCGCGACGAGGTGCGCTGCGACCAGAAACGAGGTCACCGTCGTGACTCGATCTCGGCGAAGACCGAGGACGTCGAGGGCATCGTCCACCGGGCCCCGCCGGATCGCACGGGGTGAGACGGTCACGTGATGTGCTGTGGCGAACACTTCGGGAGTGAGCTCGGCGTGTCTCGTGAGCGGATGGTCCGCGCGCATGGCGGCGACGAACCGGCTGGTCGAGAGCGCTGCGTGTCGTAGGTCGCCCGTGCGTCCCTGGTCGGGGCCGATGGCGAGGTCGAGTGCGCCGGACGAGAGTGCTCTGGTCAGGTCACCGGGTTCGGGGAGGAAGTCGATCGTGACCGCAGGGGCCAGGCGTTCGACCCGCTCGACGAGGGGGAGCCCGATCCCGGCGATGACGGCGTCGTCTGCGGCGATCTTGAAGCGTCGATCGAGTGCGGCGAGGTCCAGCGCCCGTCGTGGGGACAACGCGGCGACCGCAGCGTCGAGCGCGGCGGCGACGTCGTCGACGAGTGACTCGGCCAGCGGGGTGGGCACGAGGTCCCTTCCAGATCGCACGAACAGCGGATCGTCGAGCGTGCGCCGCAGTCGTCCGAGCGCTCGGGAGACGGCGGGAGGGGAGAGGTGAAGGCGCTCGGCGGCAGCGGTGACCGAGCCGGTCTCGAGCAATGCGTGCAGTGTGCGCAACAGATTGAGGTCGATGTCGCCGGCGCTCACCGTCTCACGATCGCACAGACATGTGGCGCGGTGGTGCTCCGTCGCGAACCGGCAGCTTCGGTGTGTGTCGTCATCGGCGTCGAACCGAGATCTCGAGTCCGTCCCTGACCGGCAGCGCCGCCGTGACGAAACCGTTCGACTCGTCCCGCACGTGGCGCAGGTAGTCACCGCACAGCTCTGGGAGCAGTGTGGTGTCGTCGGCGACGACGAGCGCGCCGTCCACGAGCAGGTGGTCGAGGAGCTGGAGCAAGGGGAGGTACGCGCCCTTCCAGCCGTCGAGGAAGAGCAGGCTGATCGGCTCGTCGAGGTCTGCCAGTGATTCGACGGCATCGCCGACACGGACGTCGACGCGGTCCGCCAGGTCCACGGCCTCGAGATTGGCGACCGCGACGGCGGCCTTGGCCACCTCGAGCTCTGTGGTGATGATCGGCGCCTCACCGTCAGGCAGTGCGGCGGCGAGATAGATCGTGCTCAGGCCGTGCGACGTGCCGAACTCGACGATGCGCCCGGGGCGCCGTGCTGCGGCGAGCACGTGGAGCAGCCGACCGTTCTCTGGGTCGATCGGCATCATCGCGTCGGCGAGTACGTCGGCGACGTCGGCATCGGTGGTCGCGGAACGGCGTGCGGCTTCGGCCATCACGCGCTCCATGACGGCGGGGTCGTTGTCGTCGGCGGCTCGGTGAAGGCCGTCGAGGTGGCGTTGGATGGTCTCATGCATGTCGGGAACTCCTCGTGTGGTCGCACCTCACGATGAGGGTCGGTGCAGATGTTGTCCAGTGCACATCGGATCATGGGGAATTGCGGTTCATGCACACGGACAGCGTTCCGGCGCCGTAGGACGTGATGTCACAGGCGGCGATGTCCATGAGTGAAGACACTCTCGTCAGCTGAGCGAAAGAAACAGTTGTCCACTCGGTGAATTCACGCAAACACCGCTGAACCGCCGTTCATGACGGTCGAGCCAGCCCCACAGATCTTGGATCCATCTGGAGGTTGGGTGATGGTCTACCGACTGCTCGAACGACTCACGTTCACGACGAAACTGGCGTTGATCGCCGCGGTCCCGGTTCTCGGGCTCCTGTGGTTCGCGATCCAGCCGATCAACGAGGCTCGCTCCGAGGCCAAGGACGCGAAGGACGTCGAACTGCTCGTCGAGTTCGCGGCTGAGGTCGGTGACCTCGTCCACGAACTGCAGATCGAGCGCGGCACCTCGGCGCTGTTCATGGCGTCGGGTGGCGAGAGCTTCGGTCAGGAACTCGCGACGCAGCGGATCGCCGCCGACGGCGCGATCAAGAAGTACGCCGACTTCCTGGCCGAGCATCGCAGCGACCTGCCCGACGAGGTCGAGCAGTACGCCTCCCGTCTCGAGGCACGACTCGACGAGATCGGCAGCATCCGTACGGGCGCCACCAGCCTCACTGCCGACCGTGGGCAGGTCATCGGTTGGTACACCGACTCGAACCACATCGGTCTCGAGTCGATCGCCGTCTCCGCACAGGCGAAGGACGACGGCGACCTGACCTCGAAGACCATGGCGTTCCTCGCCCTCGCCGAGGCCAAGGAAGCCGCCGGTGTGCTGCGTGCCCAGGGGTCCGCGACATTCGCAGCCGACGACTTCAGCTCCGAGCAGCTGGGTGTGCTCGGCGAGCTGATCGGATTCCGCGAAGCCAGTCTCAAGGTGTTCCGTGAGTTCGGCGAGCCCGAGGCCCTCGCTGCCTTCGAGGTCGAAGAGGCTCGCCCTGCGGTCGCAGAAGCGCATCGTCTGGAGCAGTTGATCTTCTCGGCCGACATCGCCCGGTTCGAGGTGGATCCGACGGTGTGGTTCAACCTCATGACCGAGCAGATCGACGGGCTGAAGGTCGTTGAGGACATCGAGCGCGACGCGATGCGTCAACTCGCCGCCGACCGCCAGGCTGATGCCTCCGAGCACCTCCGCAGCGCACTCATCGCGACAGTGCTGCTGTTGCTGGCCTCGATCGGCATCGTGCTGATCGTGGCGACCTCCATGCGCCGGCAGCTGGCCGGACTCGCGGAAGCCGTGAAGAGCGTCACCGACGGCGACCTCACCGTCGAGGTCCCCGAACCGAAGACCAAGGACCCTGTCGGCCGTCTGACCCACGCCTTCGGCCAGATGCTCGAGTCGCTCCGGACCATCAACACCCAGCTCAAGGCCTCGTCGTCGCAGCTGGCCAGCGCGTCCGAGGAGCTGTCGACCGTCTCGGCCGCGATGGCCGAGAACGCACAGAACGCGTCGGACCGAGCGTCCGAGGTGTCGGTCACCGGTGAGCAGGTCTCGGCGTCAGTCGCGACGGTCGCGGCCTCGATCGAGCAGATGAACTCGACGATCAACGAGATCTCGCAGTCCGTCAGCGAGGCGTCGACGGTGGCCCAGGAGGCCGTGATGGTCGCCCAGGAGTCGTCGCGTTCGATCGCCAAGCTCGGCAGCTCGTCGGCGGAGATCGGTGACGTGATCAAGGTCATCAACTCGATCGCCGAGCAGACCAACCTGCTGGCGCTCAACGCGACCATCGAGGCTGCTCGAGCCGGTGAGGCCGGCAAGGGCTTCGCCGTCGTGGCCAACGAGGTGAAGGAACTCGCCACCCAGACCGCGGAGGCGACCGAGGAGATCTCGGTGCGGATCGAGACCATCCAATCCGACACCCAGGGTGCCATCGAGGCCAATGAGCGGATCAGCGCCACGATCGACCAGATCAGTGGCATCTCCACCTCCATCGCAGCAGCGGTCGAGCAGCAGGCTGTCACGACCGAGGAGATCATCCGCAGCGTCGACGAGGCCGCCTCGGGCACGCAGGGGATCGCTACAGCGATCCGCTCCGTGGCCGACGCCACTGCGGACAACCGTCAGTCCACGGCCGACACCACCAGCTCTGCCGAGGAACTGTCTCGGATGGCAGCCGACCTGATCGATGTCGTCGGTCACTACCGCTCCTGATCGGACCGGAGCAAGCAGAGGGAGTTCGACGTGGACGACATCATCCCCGAGTTCGTGGAGGAGTCCATCGAGGGGCTGGACGCGATCGATGCCGCGCTGCTGCGGCTCGAGGCACAGCCCGACGACGGCGACGCGGTCGTCGAGGTGTTCCGTGCGCTGCACACGCTGAAGGGCACGAGCGGTCTGCTCGGGTTCCCGCGGCTGGAGCGACTCGCTCACGAGGGCGAGAACCTCTTCAGTCTCGTTCGCGACGGCGCCATCGTCTTCAGCGACGACATCGCCGACGTGCTCCTGGCAATGGTGGACGCCATCCGTGCGGCGTTGGCCGTGATCGGTGCGACGGGCGACGAGTCGGCCGACGAGCACCAAGCGATTCGGGCCGAACTCGGACGTCTGGCCACAGATGACCAGGACAGGCCGGTGGACGGTGGCGAAGCGGTCCAGGCCACCGAGGTCGCTCCGAACGAATCCGAGGACCCGTCCGACGCAGCAGCGGCCGCGAGCGCACCCGAGTCGACGCGTGTGGGTGACCGGCTCGTGGATGCAGGTGTTGCCCACCGCGAGGACGTCGAGTTCGCCGCTGCTCAGCAAAGTCTCGGGGACGACCGGCGACTGGGGGAGATCCTGGTCGAATCGGGTCGCGCCGACGGTCCGCAGGTCGAACAGGTGGCGTCGAACTCCGGCGCCGTGGCATCGACGATTCGGGTCGACGTCGGGCTGCTGGACGGTCTGGTCAACCTCGTCGGGGAGCTGGTGCTCACCCGGAACCGGATCTCCTCGATGGCCTCGGAAGAACCGCAGCTCTCCGCTCCCGCACACCAGTTGCATCTGATCACGGTCGAGATGCAGGACGCGGTGATGCGGACTCGAATGCAGCCCATCAGTTCGGTGTGGAAGGTCTTGCCCCGCCTCGCTCGGGACCTGGCCCGTGAGTGTGGCAAGCAGGTCGAGCTCGTCCTCGAAGGCGAGGAGACCGAGCTCGACCGGGCCGTGCTCGAGGCGATCAAGGACCCGCTGGTCCACATGGTCCGCAACTCCGTCGATCACGGTCTCGAAGCGCCGGAGACTCGCGCCGCTGCAGAGAAATCTCCCACCGGCACCCTTCGGATCTCCGCTGCGACCGAAGGTGGCC
>JAHDHM010000073.1 GCA_020631315.1 Acidimicrobiales bacterium | reverse complement strand
GTACACGGTGCCGTCCGTCCACACGATCACCCCGATCTGTGCCCCACCGACCAGTACCTCAGTACCCGAGTCGTCGTCCTCGCCGATGTCGTCGCCCGCATGTGCGACGCCAGGCCACAACGCAACCAAGGCGAGCGTTGCGATCACGAGTCGAGCGCGCACACTTCCTCCGTCGGCCCGCTGTCCAGCCTTCGTTGGCTGGCCACTAGCCACGAGCCGTTGACGTCCGAGAAGGTCACAAGTCTGACTAGATAGATGAGGTCGTCGTCGACGACATTGCCTGTTCCGACCTCGTAGATCACAGCGTCGGTCGCGAAGCATGCGATAGCGGTGAGGATGCCGTCTGCCTCAGACTCGACGAGCTCGATGACGTCGACTGTCTCGATCGAAGCTCGCCTCGTAGCGAGTCCGTCCGCTTCTCGCTCCGCGATCTGGTTGGTAAGCAAGGCAAGTCGGTCGGCAGTTACGAGTCCGGCGAGGCCAACACCAGACTTGTCGCCGTCTTCGGCGAGTGCGTCGAGCAGGGCGTCGCGTTCGGCTCGAATGATCTCTTCTAGCTGGTCGATCGTCGGCGTTACGGGTTCAGCTGCGGTGGAGGTCGTTGGTGCGGCCGTGGTGGTGGTCGGTGCGGCCGTGGTGGTCGTCGCGACGGTGGTGGTCGTGGTCGGCGCGGCGGTCGTCGTGGTGGTGTCGGCTGCGGTCAGGGGGACGACGGCGTCGTCGGCATCGCTGCCGCTGCACGCAGCGAAGGCGAGCGTGAAGGCGAGACCTGCTGCCGCGACCCGTCGTGTTCCACCGGTGAGCACGTCACGGAACGTAGTCGACTTCGATCGATCGCGCCATCGATGGGAATGAAATACATCGAAAACGCCACGATGCGACGCGGAGCGCGGTCGGTATCGCTGTGCCCGTCGAGCGAGATCAGTTGCAGGCGACGTCGACTCGGCCGCCGCCGGCGTTGAACCGGATCGACAGGCCCTCGACCGCCACGCCCGGCACGAGCACGGTCGTGTCGCCGTTGTCGACGGACGCGACCCACGCATCGTTCTGACGCACCGAGATGTTCTGCGCTGCGACATCGGTCCACGACACGCGGGCGCCGTCACCTTCGGCGACTGCGGTGCAGGCCGGTGGCGGCGGTGGCGTGCCGACGGTCGTGCAGGGCACGTCGATGTCGTCGCCGCCCTGGCGGTAGCGGATGTTCCAGCCGTCGGCGACCGAGGCTTCGGTCTGCAGGTGCGTGCCGTCGGTGGAGTCGATCACCCAGCCGTTTGCGTTGCGCACGGTGACGATGTCCGCGAGCGGCGCGATCCAGTCGATGCGCACGTTCCGGTCCACCTGGGTGGCCACGCAGCTCGGCGGTGCCGGGGGCGTGCCGACGGTGGTGCAGGGGCTGTCGACGTTGGCGCCGTTCTCTCGATATCGCATCGTCCAGCCGGCATCGACGGATGCGTTGCGTTCGATGTGGCTGCCGTTGGTCGAGGTGGCGACCCAACCGGCGCCGTCGCGGATGGTGACCGACTCGGCGAACGGTGCGATCCAGTCGATGCGCACGTCGCTCGCGGCCTGGGTGGCCGTGCACGACGGCGTCGGCGGCGCCACGCCGAGTCGTTCGCATGCGTAGTCCAGGTGCCCCTCGCCCACTCGAACCCGGATGCTGAAGCCGTCGTCGATCGATGCGTTCTCGGCGAGGAAGGTGCCGTTGTCGGAGTCGCCGACCCAACCGGCGGCGTCACGAATGCCCACCGAGTTGTTGAACGGTGCCGTCCAGTCGATGCGGACGTTGATGCCGTCCTGCGTCGCGGTGCACGACGGCACCGGAGCTTCGCCGACGATGTCGCACGGCAGGTCGATGCTGCGGCTGGCGTAGCGGTAGCGGATGCCGTAGCCCTCGTCGACGGTGGTGCGTTCGAAGAGTTGCTCGCCGCCGGTGCCGTTCATCAGCCATCCGCCTTCGGCGCTGCGGAGCTGGACGTCGGTCACGTGGTCGACGCTCCACGTCATGCGCACGTCGATGCCGATCTGCTCGGCGGTGCACCACGCAACCCGGTCGGGGTTCGGGTCGGCCTGGGGGCCGAAGTCGAGGAACGCGACCTGGCCGGTCCAGACCTCGGCGACGCTCATGCCGTCCATGCCGAACAGCAGGCCGCGGGGCGTGATGGTGATCGCCTTGCCGCCGACCTGGGCGGTGTTCCCGGGGTTCCAGGTGAGCGGCGTGCCGTCGACGAGGGAGTAGGCGACGAACTGGGTGCGGTAGGTCTGGCCACCGAGCGAGCAGCGGGTGTGGCCGCCGACGGGGCCCATGTTGTCGGTCGGGCCAGGTCCCGGCTGGGTGCGGCAGAAGTGGCCGGACGCGTAGACGGCGTTGTTCGAGACCGCGGCGTCGAACGTGCCGTCGCCGTTCCAGTGGGTCCACTTGGTCGTCTGCGGGGACTCGACGACGTCGATGAAGTGCACACCCATGTGGTACGACGCGGCGATCTTGGTGCCGTCGTCGGAGATGCCGCCACCGTGCATCTGGCCCCAGGCCGTGAAGAACGGCCACGAGTGGTTCGTGAGCTTGGGCGCCTCGGGATCGCTGATGTCGAACACGAAGCTGGCGCTGTTGTTGATCGTCGTGCCGCCCATCGACAGGCTCGTCACGTAGCGGGCGAGGAACACCAGGCGATCGCCGGCGTCGTTGATCTCGAGCGCTCGAGACATGCCGAACGTCGCGTTGATGGTGCCGGTGGCCTGGAAGGCCTTCACGGCCTTGCCGGTGAACGGGTCGAGCTCGGCGACGAGCACCGAGTCGTGGCCCGCGATCGAAGTGAAGCCACCGGCGACGAACAGGCGCCCGTGTTCGAACTCGATCGACTGCAGACGGTTGTTCGCTGCGACGATGTCGAAGATCGGGTCGACGGTGCAATCGTTCAGGTCGAGCAGCGCCATCTTCTGACGGGCGTACGTCGTGCCGGTGCTGTCGGTGATCGTGCGGAACTTGCCGCCGACGTACACGTGGTTCGGCCACGGCGCCTTCTCGACGGCGTACACCGTGTCATCGAACGTGAACTGCCCCGGGCATCGCAGCTGCTTGTCCTCGACACCCCAGGCGGCGAAGCTCGTCTGAGCGATCGTCTGCCCGTTCTGCAACTTGATGCGGCGGAAGTCGCCGCCGGAGACGATCAGGTCGCCGATCTGGTCGACCGCGTAGACGTTCGTGTACGGACCACGACCCTCGAGCACCCGGTCGAGCTCGATGACCGGATAGCCGGTCTCGGGTGTCTGGGGCACCAGCGACGCGTGGTTGATCGCGCGGGGAGCGGCGTCGGCGTCACCGGTCAGCGGGGAGCTCACGAGCACAGCAGCGGCGAGCAGCACCGCCACGATGAGCGAGACGCGTCGAATTCGGGGACCAAACACCGAGTCCCATCGGCAGATCTCGGGTCGCGATCAACCCATCTGTGTGCGGGCGGGCTCTGGTCGTCTCAGGCGACGTCGATGGCGATGCGGGCGGCGACGTCGCGGCTGCTGCGACCGATGCGGAACTCGACCGGGCCCGCCTCCATCGCCCAGGCACGGATCGACGGATCCCAGTGGCGCAGCTCGTCGTGCTCGACGACGACGGTCGCCGTGCCGGACTGGCCCTGCTCGAGGTGGACCTTGGCGTAGCCGACGAGGATCTGTTCGGGTCGCATCACCTCGGTCGTCGGGCGGTGGGCGTAGACCTGCACCACCTCGGCGCCGGCACGCGGGCCGGTGTTGGTGAGCTCGACCTCGATCGTCGTGAGGTCCTCGTCGGTCGACGAGGTGACCTCGCCCCACTCGATCGTGGTGGTGCTCAGGCCGTGGCCGAAGCAGAACGCGGGCTCGATGTCGCGGGTGTCGTACCAGCGGTGGCCGATGAGCTGACCCTCGCCGTAGACGACGTTGCCGAACTCACCGGGGTAGTTGCCGAACGACGGTGTGTCCTGCATCCGCTTCGGGAGCGTCGTCGGAAGGCGGCCACCGGGTGACGCAGCACCGAACAGCACGTCGGCGACGGCGTTGCCGTTCTCCTGGCCCGGGTACCAGAGGTAGAGGGCGGCGTTCGCGTCCTCGGCCCAGTCCATGTCGACGGGCGAACCGGCGTTCACGTACACGATGGTCGTGTCGTTCACCGCTGCGACGCGGCGGATCAACTCGGCCTGATCGCCGGGCAACTCGAACAGGTCGCGGTCGCGGCCCTCGGTCTCCCAGTCGGCGTTCTGTCCGACGACGAGCACGGCGGCATCGCACTCAGCTGCCAGCGCAACGGCCTGGTCGATCAGATCATCGGGGGTCTCGGGGCGGGCGCCCACGGTGAGACCGGAAAGGTGGTCGGTGTCCTTGTCGTTCTCGAACTCGATGTGCAGCTCGTAGACCTCGCCCTCGACGAGATCGATCTCTGCGGTCAGCTCGCTGTTGCCCTGGCCGAAGAACTCCGGGCCGATCGCCCAGTCGGTCCAGTTGTCGATGAGGACCTCGCCGTTGATCGACAGACGGCTGCGGCCGGCGCTGATGAGGCTGAACGTCCAGGTGGACGTCTCGTTCGGACGGAACTCGGCGTCGAGCTCGACCCGCATGCCGATGACCGGCACACCTGGCGCGATGTCGTTCATCCACACGAAGTGGGTGCGACGGGTGTCGCGCTGCACGACCGCCTCGTCAGATCCGACGGCGTAGTAGCGGGTGGTCCAGCGACCGACACGGTCGTTGTCGGCGCCGATCGGGCGGAGCAATCGGGCATCGAGATGTGGCGTGCGGGCATCGATCGAGCAGCCGCGTGCGTAGCGGACCTCCACGTCGTCACCGGCCAGGTCACGGATGCCCTCGAGTGGCGTGACGGCGTAGTGCGGGTTCACGCCGGAGGAACCACCACCCTGAATGCGGGCCTGGTCGGCGTTCGGGCCGATCACGGCCACGCTGCCGATGCTCGAGGCATCGAGGGGGAGCGCGCCGTCGTTGGTGAGCAGCACCATCGACGAGATGGCCGCGTCGCGGGCGATGACCCGATGCTTCGGATCGTCGACCGACTCCTCGCTGTGGTCCCGACGTGCGAACACGTCCATCCGCTCCATGGCCACGAGGATGCGGCGGGCCTTGTCGCGCACCACGTCGACGGACACGTCGCCGCGCTCGACGGCGGCCACCAGATCGGCCCCGAACATCCGCGGCGGGCCCGGCATCTCGAGGTCGAGTCCGGCGTTCGCCGCACCCACGGTCGAGCGGGTGCCGAACCAGTCGGAGATCACGAAGCCCTCGTACCCCCACTCGTCCTTGAGGATCGTGGTGAGCAGCTCGACGTTGTCGCTCGCGGCCGTGCCGTTGACCTTGTTGTACGACGACATGACGGAGACCGGGTTCGAACGCTCGATCGCGATCTCGAAGGGTCGGAGGTACACCTCGCGCAGCGTGCGCTCGTCGATGACCGAGTTGATCGTGTGCCGTTCGAACTCGCTGTCGTTCGCGACGAAGTGCTTGATGGTGGCGCCGGCGCCGGTCGACTGGACGCCATCGACGTAGGCCGCAGCCATCCTGCCCGTGAGGAAGGGGTCCTCGGAGTAGCACTCGAAGTTCCGGCCGCCGAGCGGGGTGCGGTGGAGGTTGATGGTCGGCGCCAGCAACAGGTGCGCACCCTTGCTGTGGGTCTCCTGGCCGATCGCCCAACCGACCTGTTCGACGAGCTCGACGTCCCAGGTGGCGCCGAGCGCGGTGCCGACAGGGAAGCAGGCCGACGAGGCCGTACCGCTGAAGCTGCCACCACGGGCCCCGTTGGGTCCGTCCGTCACCTTCATGGCGGGGATGTCGAGCCGTTCCACGAAGCCGCCGTGCCACGTGCCCGTGCCCGTGGCGAGCGCGACCATCTCCTCGACCGTCAGCTGTTCCAGCAGTTCCTCGACGCGCGACATACGGGTCTCCTCCCTCGAGTACCGAACTGTAGCGAGACTGCCGCGACGGCATGTAAGCGCTTGCATGAAAACCGGTCCGGGACAGGTTGCGCGAACACTCGTTCGATGGCATATTCGAACAGATGTTCGCAGTGCGTGACGGCGTCGACGAAGCCGCTGACCTGATCTGGCAAGGCAGCCTGTTCGGGTCGGTCGCCCCCTCGACCGACGAGCGTGCTCCGATCGTCCGACACCAGCTCGACGAGCAGTCGTGGATCGACCATTCACCCGCATTCGGGAGCCAACCCGACGCAGTGCTGGCCCACCTGCTCACGGAACTGGTGTGGGAACAACGCGAGATGAAGATGTTCGACCAGATCGTCTGGCAGCCACGGCTGTCGGCCGACGCTGACGTGGGCGACGAGTCGCCGCCCCTGCGGCGGGATCTCGATCACGTCGAGGCGCACTACGGGCTGCGGTTCGACCGGTACTTCGTGAACCTGTATCGCAACGGCGACGACAGCGTCGCCTGGCACACGGACAAGATCGGTGCCGTGGCCCACGAGCCGCTGGTGGTCATCTTCAGCTACGGGGCTCGCCGTACGTTTCGGCTCAGGCCGAAGGACGGCGGCAGGTCACGTGCCTTCTCGGTCGGCCATGGTGACCTGCTCGTCATGGGTGGGCGCTGCCAGCACGACTGGGAGCACTCGGTCCCCAAGACGCGGCGAGGTGTCGGGCCGAGAGTCAGCTTCACGGCCCGACACTGGCCCCAGGACCCACCGGGCCCTGGGGATCCGCACTGAGGATCAGGCGCTGGTCGTCATCAGCTCGGCTTCGCCGAAGCCGACGCCGAAGCGGACGCACCAGATCACGACAGTGTCGAACTCGCTGAGGTCGACGTCCTCGGGGATCTCGTAGTTCTGCGAACCGATGTTGCCGCGCAGGTCGCCGAGGTCGATCCAGTCACCGTCACCACCGATGCCGTCGTCGGCCCGGGTCAGATAGACGTTCAGGTCCGGGCCGTTGTTGCCGGCGAAGTCGTCCTCGAAGCGCAGGAAGCGCTGGGCAGTGCCGTCGTTGAGCACGTTGACGGTGCCCTCGACGTCGTAGCGGGACAGGCCGCTGAACTGGCCGTCGAAGAGCGTGACGATCTCACCCGGCGCCGATTCCTCGGGCATCGGGTTCTCCTCGTCCATCACGACCTCGGTCGGGATGGCTTCGTCTTCCATGACCTCGTCGATCTGGTCGAGGGTCTCCTCGCTGACCGTGACCTGGGTGGTCGACTCGTCGGCGTCGGTACCGGCGGCAGCGCCCGAGTCGAACACGGGGCCGGCCTCGTCGACCACGTCGTCGATGAAGGCCGTGTGGATGCCGAAGACGCCGAACGCGAGGAACGCCACGATGGCAGCGCCGGCGACGGCGAGCGGGGCGGTGATCTTCCAGTTGTCGATCAGCTTCTTGATCATGACGGCACCTCGGGGGAGTTGTCTGAGTGGTGTCAGATGAGGAGAACCTGTCGACTCCCGGGTTCATTCATTCAGAGTTCTGAACAAACGCGAAACGAGCGGTCAGTTGCTGCTCGCACCCCGTGATCAGGCGTCGGCGGTGGCGATGATCGGTGCGGTCGACTGGGTGTCGATGTCCTCGTGCATCCGGGCGATGAACTCGTCCACGCCGACACCACGATCGACGTCGCCGCCGCGGGGGTTCACACCGACGGTCGAGTTCTCGATGTCGTCGTCGCCGATCACCAACACGTACGGGATCTTCTCGAGCTTCGCCTTGCGGATGCGGGCACCCAGCGGATCGTCGGCCTCGACCATGTCCGCGCGGAAGCCCTCGCCCTTCAGGCGGTCGACCAGTTCGGCCACCTTCTCGTCGTGGTCTGCACGCACGCCGAGCACGCGCACCTGGACCGGCGACAGCCAGGTCGGGAACGCACCGCCGTAGTGCTCGACGAGCACACCGAAGAAGCGCTCGATCGAGCCGAGCAGGGCACGGTGCAACATGATCGGGCGAACCCGCTCACCGTTCGAGTCGACGAAGCCGAGGTCGAAGCGATCCGGCAGCTGGAAGTCGGCCTGGATGGTCGACAGCTGCCAGCTTCGGCCGATGGCGTCCTGGACGTCGATGTCGATCTTCGGGCCGTAGAAGGCTGCGTCGCCCTCCTTGACCGCGTAGTCGAGGCCGTGGCGCTCGAGCGCGTCGATCAGGCACTGCGTGGCGTACTCCCACACCTCGTCCGAGCCGACGTACTTCTCCGGGTCCTTCGTGGACAGGTTGAAGGTGAAGTCGTCGAAACCGAAGGCGCGCAGGATCGACAGCACGAAATCGAGCAGCGTGGTGATCTCGTCGGCCAGCTGTTCCGGCGCGACGAACAGATGCGAGTCGTCCTGGGTGAAGCCACGGATGCGCATCAGGCCGTGGAGGGTGCCCGAACGCTCGTAGCGGTAGACGGTGCCCAGCTCGAAGAGGCGCAGCGGCAGCTCCTTGTAGCTGCGCTGACCGTGCCCGAAGATCAGGCAGTGCATCGGGCAGTTCATGGGCTTCGGGTAGTAGGTCCCGTTGTCCATCTCCATGGGCGGGTACATGCCGTCGGCGTAGAAGTCGAGGTGGCCTGACTTCTCGAAGAGCTTCGCGTTGGCCAGGTGCGGCGTGTACGCGAACTCGTAGCCGCCCTGCTCGTGGCGCATGCGGCTGTAGTCCTCGATGACCTTGCGGATCACCGAACCCTTCGGATGCCAGACCGCAAGTCCGCCGCCCAGCTCGGCCGGGAAGCTCAGCAGATCGAGCTCGTTGGCCAGCTTGCGGTGGTCGCGCTTGGCAGCTTCCTCGAGGCGGTGGAGGTGTGCCTTCAGCTCCTTCTTCGACGACCACGCAGTGCCGTAGATGCGCTGGAGCATCGGGTTCTTCTCGTTGCCCCGCCAGTAGGCACCGGCGACGCGCATGAGCTTGAAGTGCCCGAGACGGCCGGTGCTCGGCACGTGCGGGCCGACACACATGTCGACGAACTGATCGGTGTTCCGATAGAAGCTGATCGTGTCGCCGGCGACCTCGCCGGCCAGCTCGCTGTCGCCGTCGCCACCGGAGACGGCGTCGATGATGGCCCGCTTGTACTGATGGGCGGCCATCAGTTCCTTCGCCTCGTCGGGCGGGAGCTCGGAGCGGATGAACGGCTGGTTGGCGTTGACGATCTCGCGCATCTTCTGGTCGATGCGGTCGAGGTCGTCGTCGGAGAACGTGCCGCCGTCGGGCAGCTCGAAGTCGTAGTAGAAGCCGTGTTCGATCGGGGGACCGATGGCGAAGGTGGCGCCCGGATAGAGCTCGAGCACGGCCTGCGCGAGGACGTGCGCGGTCGAGTGGCGGATGACCTCGAGTCCTTCGTCCGACGAGGGGAACACGAGCGACACGTTGGCGCCATCGGCCAGCGGCACGTTCAGGTCGATCTCGGCACCATCGGCGATGGCGACGAGTGCTTCGCGTGCGGCCCGGCCACCGAGCGATTCGGCCAGACCGGCGCCAGTGGTCCCGGCGGGCAACTCTCGTTCGCTGCCGTCGGGGAGCACCACGGTGATGTCGCTCATCGCCTTGCCTTTGCTCGAAGTGGTGTGGACGACCGTCGAGGATACCGACGCCCGCACCTCACTCCGGCCCGATTAGGCGGACGTCCCGGTCCGGTCGCCGTAGAAGTGACGCAGGCCGCGGGTCAACACGACGGGGCCGGCGGCGATGTGGACCTCGTCCTCGATGATCTGCTGGGTCCAGGACAGGCTCGGATACCCCCGACCCGTGATCGACGCAGTGAACGCCTCCAGATCGGCGACCATGTCGAGGAAGACCGGTGGCGCCTTCATCGGGTGCTCGTCGGGCAGGTTGATCGACTCACGCCGGCGACCCTCGTCGGTCTCCCAACCTCCGATCGCCGTGTAGACCTCGGCCACCAGATCGTCGTGTGTGTCGGCGTAGGCGGCCTCACGAGCAGTCATCTCGTACGGACCCCACCACAGCGACGGCGATCCGAGGACGTACTTGCCGAACGGCGAACCCGACAGCAGCAGATCGACACCGAACAGGCCACCGAAGGAGTGTCCGAAGTAGACGAGGTCGGTTGCGTCGCCGGACCAGTGCTCGTTCACCAGCGGCAGGACCTCGTCGACGATGCAGCGAGCGAAGTCGGCACCCCCACCGGCATGCGGCTGCCACTCGGTGGGGCACGGCGTCAGATCGCGGCTGCGCGGCCCGATCGTCTCGGCGATGCTCGTGGCGCCCGCGTAGCCGATGCCCACCAGTCGCAGGTCGGGAACCAGGCCGACGAGGTGCAGGCCGGTGATGAGCTGTGCAGCGGTGGCGAAGACGATGTTGGCGTCGGTGGCGACCACGAGGATCTCGGGCGACTCCCCGAAGTCGGCGGTGAACAGGCGATAGTCCGTCCCGGTTGCAGCAGAACTCAGCAGCTGCGTCGTGTACGAGCCGATCAGCTCGTCGTGGACATCGGTCATGGGGACCTCACATGATGATGGCTTCGGAACCGAGCAGCGCTCGGAGCTCACCGGCCAGTCCGTTGCTGGGGTCGACTCGGAACTCGTCGGGCAGGCGCACGACGTTCTGGTCGAGGTGGATGAACACCTCGCTGTCACCGGGGTGGCGGCCGAGCACGTCACGGAGCTCGTCGACGAGGTGGTCGGACACGGTGGCCGACTGGAGTGACAGCCGGATCGGCGGGGTCTCCTGGCCGTAGCCCTCGAACACCTCGATCGAGTTGCAGATGAACTGCGGCTCGTCGCCACGGCTGTCGGCGCGGCCGCTGATGAGGATGACCGCGTCGTCCTCCAGCTTGTGGCCGTGCTCGCGCATGGTGCGCGGGAAGACCATGACCTCGACCGAGTCCTCGAGATCCTCGAGGACGAACACTGCCATGAGGTCGCCGGCCCGGGTGTACTTGCGCTGCAGGCCGGTGACGACGCCGCCGATCGTGACGAACGGATCGCGTCCGCCTTCCGAGCCGCCGGTCGTGGTGACCGCACCGGCACTGAGGCCGGAGATGGACGTGTCGGTGCGGCGCTTCAAGAGACCACCGGCACCCATCAGCGGATGGCTCGACACGTAGAGACCGAGCATCTCCTTCTCGAGCTTCAGCTTCGAGCGAGGGTCGTACTCCAGATCCGGGATGGCGATGCGTTCGTTGAAGCCGGCGTCGCCACCGAGCTCACCGCCGAGATCGCCGAACAGGGTCTGGATGCCCATGTCGCGCTCCTTCCGACGGGCCGAGGTCTGATCGATGATCTGCTCGAACACCGTCTGGAGACCTTGACGGGGATGTCCGAGCGAGTCGAACGCGCCGGCCTTGATGAGCGACTCGATGGAGCGCTTGTTGAGCACCTCCAGCGGAACTCGCTCGCAGAAGTCGTAGAAGTCGGTGAACGCACCGTTCGCCTGACGCTCCTCGACGATCGGCGCGACGACGCCCTCGCCGACGTTGCGGACCGCAGACAGGCCGAACGTGATCTCGCCGTCGAGTGATGCGAAGTCGATGACCGACCGGTTGACGTCCGGCACGTTGACGACGATGCCGAGCTGACGGCAGTCGTTGAGGAAGACGGCGGCCTTGTCGAGGTTGGACTTCACGCTGGTGAGCAGCGCAGCCATGTACTCGACCGGGTAGTTCGCCTTCAGGTAGGCGGTCTGATAGCTGATGAGCCCGTACCCGAAGGCGTGGCTCTTGTTGAAGGCGTAGTCGGCGAAGGGCTCGATGATGTCGAACAGGTCGGTGCCGAGCTGTGCGTCGTAACCGTTGGCCGCAGTGCCTTCGACGAACTGGATGCGGTGCTGTGCGATGAGGTCGCGCTTCTTCTTGCCGCAAGCCTTGCGAAGGTTGTCGGCCTCTTCGAGCGAGTACCCGGCGATCTTCTGGGCCACGCGCATCATGGCCTCCTGGTAGATCATCAGGCCGTAGGTCTCGCCGAGGATGTCGCCGAGGTCGTCGTGCAGCAGCTCGACCGGTTTCCGGCCGTTCTTGCGGTCGGCGTAGTCGTTGTGCATGTTCGCCGCCATCGGACCGGGG
>JAHDHM010000072.1 GCA_020631315.1 Acidimicrobiales bacterium | reverse complement strand
ACGAACAGCCCAACGAACTCGTCGTCGTCGGTACGTGATTGTTCGGCTTCGTACGGCGAAATCGGCGTCGATGGCCGCAAGGTCGTCGAGCGTCGATCGCCTTGTGCTTCGGAGAAGTCGACTATGCCGATCGTGTCGACCCAGTCGCCACTGTTTCGACGCCGCGATCGAAGCGTCTCGCCTGGCGCTCAAGTACCGCACCCCGGTCATGCTGCTCAGCGACGGCTACCTCGCCAACAGCTCCGAGCCGTGGCTGCTGCCCGACGTCTCGAGCCTGCCCGACATCTCCGTGCCGTTCGCGACCGAGTTCAACGGCACCAACGAGGACGGCGACGGCATCTTCCTGCCGTACCTGCGTGACCCCGACACGCTCGCTCGACCATGGGCGATCCCGGGCACCAAGGACCTCATGCACCGCATCGGCGGCATCGAGAAGTCCGACGAGACCGGCAACATCAGCTACGACCCTGACAACCACGCCAAGATGATCGATCTGCGTGCCGCCAAGGTCGCGGGCATCGCGGACGACATCCCACCGGTCGAGGTCGTCGGCGACGCCGACGCCGACGTGCTGGTGCTCGGTTGGGGTTCCACATGGGGCGCCATCGACGCAGCCGTCCACCGAGCTCGTGCCGCGGGCCAGAAGGTGGCCCACGCACATCTGCGCCACCTCAACCCGTTCCCGGGCAACCTCGGCGAGGTCCTGTCGAGCTACCCGAAGGTCCTCGTCCCCGAGATGAACACCGGCCAGCTCTCGATGCTGGTCCGAGCCAAGTTCCTGGTCGACGCCGTGCCGGTCACGAAGATCAACGGCGTCCCCTTCACCAGTGGCGAGATCGCTGCTGCCATCGCCGAGCACGCCTGAGGAGACCTGAGATGACCGACGTTCCCACGACGACGCGCGCCGACTGGTCCTCCGACCAGGAGGTGCGTTGGTGCCCCGGATGCGGTGACTACAGCATCCTCACCGCCGTCCAGCTGCTGATGCCCGAGCTCGGTGTGACCCGGGAGAACACGGTGTTCGTGTCCGGCATCGGCTGCGCCGCCCGTTTCCCGTACTACATGAACACCTACGGGATGCACTCGATCCATGGCCGAGCGCCGGCGATCGCGACCGGACTGGCCACTGCTCGTCCGGACCTCGACGTCTGGGTGGTCGGCGGCGACGGCGACATGCTGTCGATCGGCGGCAACCACCTGATCCACGCCCTGCGACGCAACGTGAACATCAAGATCCTGTTGTTCAACAACATGATCTACGGCCTGACGAAGGGTCAGTACTCGCCGACCAGCGAGGTCGGCAAGGTGACGAAGTCGACGCCCATGGGCTCGATCGACCCGCCGTTCAACCCGGTGAGCGTCGCCCTCGGCGCCGAAGCCACCTTCGTGGCCCGCACCCACGACATGGACCGCAAGCACATGATGGAGACCCTCCGCCGGGCCCACGAGCACCAGGGCGCGGCCTTCGTCGAGATCTTCCAGAACTGCAACGTGTTCAACGACGGCGCCTGGGACACGCTCACCAAGAAGGCGAATCGCGACGCGAACCTCATCAACCTGGTGCACGGGGAGCCCATCGTGTTCGGCGTCGACGGGGAGAAGGCCGTGACGGTCGTCAACGGTGAGGCGACCATCGTCGACACCGCTTCGGTGGCGGCGGATCAGATCCTCGTCCACGACGAGCAGCGTCCCGACACGGCGGTGGCGTTCCTGCTGTCTCGTCTGGCGAGCAGCCCGTTCGAGCCGACCCCCGTCGGCGTGTTCCGAGACGTGAACCGAGTCGAGTACGCGAGCGCGGTCGAGCAGCAGCTCGTCGACGCGCACGCCGCCAAGGGCTCTGGCGACCTCGCAGCGCTGTTGCGCTCCGGTGGCACCTGGACCGTCGGCGACTGAACTAGAACGCAGGCCATGGCCTGGGTTCTCGACCTCGACGGCGTCATCTGGTTGGCGCATCATCCGATCGACGGTGCGGCGGACGCCGTGGCGCGTCTACGCGCCGCAGGCGAACGCGTCCTGTTCGTGACCAACTTCAGTGCGCTGACGGTCGCGGAGGCCGAAGGCAAGCTGGCCGCCGTCGGCATCGACGCGACCGGCGACGTCGTCACGTCCTCGATGGCGGCCGCCACGTTGGTGGAGCCGGGGGAACGGGTGCTCGTCGCCGGCGGTCCCGGTGTCGTCGAAGCGGTCGAACGCCGTGGCGCCGAGGTGGTCGGCCCGGATGTGCCGTCCGATGAGATCGATGCCGTCGTCGTCGGGTTCCACCGCGAGTTCGACTTCGCCCGGGTCACTCGGGCCGCTCGAGCGCTGCATGCCGGTGCGCGCCTCGTCGCCACGAACGACGATCCGACCTATCCGACGCCGGAGGGTCTCGAGCCGGGCAACGGCGCACTGTTGGCCTGCATCGCCACCGCCGGAAAGGTCACTCCCACGGTGGCCGGGAAGCCGTACGCGCCGGTTGCCGCGCTCGTGCACGACATCCTCGGAGACCCACCTGAAGGCGGGCGGCACACCATGGTCGGCGACCTGCCCGCCACCGACGGCATGCTCGGCCGGCGTCTCGGCTATCGATTCGCGCTGGTGCTGTCGGGTGTCACGAGTGCCGAGCAGGTTCCGACGGTCGATCCGCGTCCGGACGTGGTCGCCGAGTCGCTGGCCGCGCTCGTGGCCGCGGAGTTCGGCTGAGCCGGCGTCGCCTACTGGACCGGACCGTCGTAGGGCGGGAGCTTGAGCCCGTACGGCGGGGTGGGATCGTCGATGCGGCCGCCGTGGCGGTTGTCCCAGAAGCCGTGGTCGTCGCCCTGGTAGTCGCGCGTCCACATGGTGTGGCGGGCGGCGACGCTCTCTCGGATCAGCAGGCCGATGAGGGCGCCGAACACGAAGCCCCCGATGTGTGCCATCCAGGCGATGCCCGAGTCGTTGATGAAGAACTGGGACACGAGCCAGGCCAGCAGCAGCCACTTGGCGGCGATCTCGACGAAGAACACCAGGAACACGAACACGAGCGTGCGCACCCGCGCATCGGGGAACCACACCAGGTAGGCGCCCATCACCGCGGCGATGGCACCCGAGGCGCCCACGATGGGCACCGTCGAGTCGGGTCCGATGGCGACGTGTGCGAGCGTCGCGGCGACACCACCGGCCAGATAGAAGAGCAGGTACCTGACCTTGCCGAGATGGTCCTCGACGTTGTTGCCGAAGATCCACAGGAACCACATGTTGAACAGCAGGTGGAACCAGCCGCCGTGCAGGAACATGGAGGTGAGGATCGCCAGCCAGGGTCGTTTGTCGTCGAACACCGCAGCGTCGCCGGCCTCGTCGATCGTGCGATCGCAGGCGGTCGCGTCGCCGTCGAGCGTGGCGGTCACCTCGCCGACCGTCAGGGGACGACCCTCCACGATCTCGCACGGGATGGCGGCGTAGTGGTAGCTGAACTCGATGCCGTCTCCCGTGTCGGTTCGGGGTTGGACGAGCACGAACACGGCGATGTTCACGGCGATGAGCACGAAGGTGAGCCACGCCCGATGCCGGGTGGGGTTCTCGTCGTGCAGGGGGAACACGGTCGTCACCCTAGGACAGCCGCGGCACGGCGGCGGGGCCGATCCACGAACCGTCATCGGGTGCAGCGGCGGCGACGTTGAGCTGGCAGTGCTGCGGCCGACGGGACAACCCGTGGTGCGCGATCTGATGGACGACCTCGGCCTCCCGATGGGTGTGCTGTACGCAGCGGTGGCCGTGCCGATCGCGGTGTTCGCGGCGTGGTGGATGGGCTTTCTCGGTCCGAGTCGCGCCGTCGCCGAACCGGTGGTGGTGCCACCCACGACCATCGCCGCCGCGGACCCGGTCGGGGTCTCGGCGTCAGAGGATCCTGGCGTGGTCGGCGACTCCGGCTCGACCGACGGCGACGCCGGCGCGTCCGCCGAGAGCGGTGCGGTGAGCGGCACCCCCGGCCGCGGTGCGGTCACCACGACCGAACCCCCGACCGAGGTGGTCCTCGTCGACGGCGCGACGTCGATCGCGGGTGTGGGACGGTCGACGGTGGTGGTGGAGTCCTCGCCGGTCGGAGCCGACACGTTGACCCTGTCGATGCCGAGCACGGCGGTGGCAGATGCGCGACTCGTGGTCATCGCCGCCGATGGTGCTCGTGAGGAGTTCGAGTCGGTGGGCGGAGCCGAGATCGTGGCCGTGGTCGACCCGGCGGTTCGTCTGTCCGCTGTCGAGGTCGAGGTCGACGGTCCATGGGCGCTGTCGTGGACGGCCGGTCGGGGCTGACTCGCCAGATGGGCTGGGGCACCCCGGTGGTAGCGTCAGCAAGGTCATGAGCCGCCGCCGTCTGGATGCCGAGCTGGTCCGTCGCGGTCTCGTCACGAGTCGTCAGGCCGCACGAGACGCCATCGATGCCGGACGTGTCTCGGTCGCGGGCGCGCCCGCGTTGAAGGTCGCTCGCATGGTCGGCCCAGGGGAGCCGATCGAGGTCACCGGTGACGCGCCGAAGTTCGTGAGCCGAGGTGGACACAAGCTCGACGCCGCGCTCGACGTCTTCGATGTCGACGTCACCGGACTGCGTGCTCTCGACGCAGGCGCCTCGACCGGCGGTTTCACCGACTGCCTGCTCCAGCGTGGCGCGGCCGAGGTCATCGCGGTCGACGTCGGGTACGGGCAGATCGCACTCAGCCTCCGGGACGACCCACGAGTCGACGTGCGTGAGCGGGTCAACGTGCGTCACATGACCGCCGATGACGTCGCCGCGCCGGTCGACCTCGTCGTCGCCGATCTGTCGTTCATCTCGCTGCGCACCGTCATGCCCGCGTTGCTGGCACTCAGCACGCCCGCGGCTCAGATGGTGCTGCTGGTGAAGCCGCAGTTCGAGGCCGGCCGCCGCGAGGTGGCGAAGGGGTCAGGGGTCATCCGTGATCCCGAGGTCTGGCGGCGTGTCGTCGGCGAGGTGCTCGACGAGCTCGTGGCCGTGTCGGCCCGCACCGCTGCCGGTTCGGATGGTGGCGCGGTGCTCGCTGTCGTCGACGTCGCGGCCTCACCGGTGCGCGGCCCTGACGGGAACCGCGAGTTCCTCGCCCATCTCGGTCGTGGCGTGCCCGGCCTCTCTGCAGAACTCCTCGCCGATCGGATCGATCAGGCCGTTGACGTCGCGCTCGACGCCGAGCGCACCCGAACCTGAGGAGGTCGTCATGGCCACCGTCCTGATCGTCGTCCATCCAGAACGTGACGAAGCGGCCGATGCCGCCAACGAACTCGCTCGTCGCCTGACCGACCTCGCCGTCGCCGATGCCCATCGGGTCGTCATGAGCCGCGCCGACGCCGAACGCGCCGCCGTCGCCACCGTCGACGGTGTGGACGTCGCCGAGTCGTTGACCGCACCGGTCGACGGTGTCGACCTGGCCGTGAGCATCGGCGGAGACGGCACGATGCTGCACACCACGGCACTCGTCGCCGGGAGCCCGACGCCGGTGCTCGGGGTGAACTGTGGCCGGCTCGGCTACCTCACCGAGGTCGAGATCGACCAGGCGGCCGATGCGGTCGCGGACGTCTTGTCCGGCGATGCCGAGCTCGAGGAACGGATGAGGATCCGTCTCGAGGTCGTCCGTGCCGACGGCTCGGTCGACGGCCCGTGGACCGCGCTCAACGAAGGGGTGGTCGAGAAACGAGAGCAGGGCCACACGGTGCATCTCGCCGTCGACTTCGACGGGCATCCGTTCATGCAGTACTCCGCCGACGGTCTGATCGTGGCGACACCGACCGGCTCGACCGCGTACTCGATGTCGGCCCGCGGCCCGATCGTCGAGCCCACCCACCGAGCGGTCCTGTTCACCCCGGTGAGTCCGCACACCCTGTTCGACCGATCGCTGGTGTTGAACCCGTCGACCGCGGTGCGCATCACGGTCGCCTCGGAGCGCCCGGCGACCTTGTCCGTCGACGGGGTCGCCGAGGCGCACCTGTCCGAGGGCGATACCGTCGTCGCGACCGCCGCCGAGCAGTCCACGCTGCTGGTACGAACCGGTACCCGTCGCTTCCACGACGTGCTGCGGACCAAGTTCGGGCTGCCGGCGAACCTGAGCGGCCTCGAGCCGATGGCGACCCCACACGACACCGAAGACCGACACGACACCGGAGAGGAGGACGACAATGTTGGCTGAGCTGTCCGTCCGCGATCTGGGCGTCATCGAGGAGCTCCGCCTCGTGCTCGGCCCCGGCATGACTGCGGTGACGGGTGAGACGGGTGCCGGCAAGACGCTCGTGGTCCAGGCGATCCAGCTACTCACAGGCGGCCGGACCGACCCGTCGCTGGTGAGGGCCGGCGCTCGCGAAGCCGTGGTCGAAGGCCGGTTCGTGGTCGGCGACGACGAGGAGCTCATCGTCAGCCGCATCATCCCGGCGGAGGGACGCAGCCGCGCCTACATCGACGGACGCATGGCGAACGCCGCGGCACTCGGCGACGTCGGTCGCCGGATCGTCGACCTCCACGGCCAACACGCACATCAGTCACTGCTCTCACCGGCGGTCCAGCGCCGCTCGCTCGACCAGTCGGGCGGTGTCGACCTGGAACCGCTGCGGGCCGCGCGGGCCGCGCTCGACGACGTGCTCGGTCGCCTTGGTGAACTCGGCGGCGACGCTCGGGCCCGTGCACACGAGGTCGACCTGCTGACCTATCAGGTCGCGGAGATCACCGACGCAGCGATCGACGGCCCTGACGAGGACGTGCGGCTCGAAGCCGAAGAGGACGTGCTCGCCAACGCGCAAGCGCACCTCGAGGCTGCTGCCGCTGCCAAGGCGGCGCTGCTCGACGACGCTGGCGCACTCGACGCGGTCGGCTCGGCGTTGGCCGCGGTGACCGGGCGCCGCCCCTTCGAGCCGCTCGTCGTCCGGTTGCGCGCGGTGCAGGGCGAGCTGGAGGATCTCGGCGCCGAGGTCCGAGCCGTCGCCGACGACATCGAGGACGACCCTGGACGGCTCGAACACCTGCGTCAGCGCCGTCAGCTGCTGAAGGACCTGGTCCGCAAGTACGGCGATCGGCTCGACGACGTGATCGCGTTCGGCGCCGACGCACAACGCCGGTTGGATCAGCTCCAGCGTCACGACGAGCTCGCAGCCGAGCTCGAGGTCGAGGCCGACGACGCTCGCCGGCAGGTCGCGCACGAGGCGAAGGCCGTCGCCGAAGCGCGCCGAGCCGCTGCCGGTCCGCTGGCCGAGGCGGTCGGCGAGCTGCTCCCCGAACTCGCCATGCCGCGAGCACGGCTGCATGTCGAGGTTCGTGGCGACGACCCGGGTGACGACGTCGAGTTCATGTTCGCCGCCAACTCCGGTGCCGCGCCGCTGCCGCTCGGCAAGGTGGCGTCCGGCGGTGAGCTGGCACGAGTCATGCTCGCATTGCGCCGTGTGCTGACGGCCGGGCCCGAGACCCTCGTGTTCGACGAGGTCGACGCAGGCATCGGTGGCGAGGCTGCGATCGCCGTGGGCGAATCGTTGGCCCGCCTCGGCGGTCTGCATCAGGTCGTCGTGGTCACACACCTTCCGCAGGTGGCTGCTTTTGCCGACGAACAACTCGTGGTGACCAAGACCGACGACGGGACCGGCGTCCAGAGCTCGATCGCGCCCGTGCGCGGCGACGAGCGGATCGTCGAACTCGCACGCATGCTCGCCGGCCGCCCGGATTCGGCGGCAGGCCAGGAGCACGCGGCTGAGCTGCTCGCCGTCGGTGACGAGGTCCGACGGAGTCGGGACACCCAGTGAGGTTGACCCGACGCCGTAACGGGCCGGTCGAGGCTCCGAACGTCACGTCGGGCCGCGCTCGGGGAGACCGTCGCACCAAGAGCCTGATCCCGCGCCTCCACGAGGGCGAGATCGCGCTCGTCTACCACCAGGACATCGACCGGGTCGCTGCCGAGGGTCTCGTCGCCCGGGGGATCAAGGGCGTCGTCAACGCGAACTCCTCGATGACGGGTCGCTACCCGAACCTGGGCGCGCTGATCATCACCGGAGCCGGGATCCCGCTGCTGGACGAGGTCGGTGTCGAGACGCTGTCGGCCATCGACGAGGGCTCGATGGTCACCATCGAGGGCGATGCGCTCTACGTCGACGGCAAGCTGCACGGCCGGGGCGTACGACTCGAGCGGACCACGCTCGAGACCCGCTACGAGCAGGCCAAGATCGCGGTCAACGATCAGCTCGCCGGGTTCGCGGCGAACACGCTCGAGTACATCGCCGAGGAACCCGAGCTCGTCACCGAACGTCTCGTCATCCCCGAGCTGCGCACCGACATGTTCCAGCGGCAGGCGCTGGTCGTGGTCCGCGGGCTGGACTACAGGGAAGACCTCGAGGCCCTGCGTCGGATCGGGTACATCAGCGACCTGCGTCCGGTGCTCATCGGGGTCGACGGCGGTGCCGATGCCCTGCTCGAGAACGGCTACACGCCCGACCTCATCCTCGGTGACTTCGACTCGGTGTCGAAGCACGCGCTCACCAAAGGTGCCGAGCTCGTGGTGCAGGCCTACCCAGGCGGCGAGGCGCCCGGCGCGGAACGGCTGGAGAAGCTCGATCTCGACTACACGACGATCGAGGCCATCGGCACGTCCGAGGACGTCGCCCTCAGCCTCGCGTTCGAAAAGGGCGTCGAGCTGATCGTGCTGGTGGGTTCGCACACGTCGATGGTCGACTTCCTCGACAAGGGACGCGAGGGCATGGCCTCCACGTTCCTGACCCGCATGAAAGTCGCACCGATCCTGGTCGACGCGAAGGGTGTGTCACGCTTGTACCGCACGACGGTGCGCAAGCGTGACCTCACGCTCCTGGTGTTGTCGGCGCTGTTCACGATCGTCGTCATCGCCCTCGTGACCGAACCGATTCGACTGGTCCTGCGAACCCTGTGGCTCAACGTCTCCTGATCCGATGATCAACCTGCGCTATCACATCGTCTCGATCGTGGCCGTGTTCCTCGCGCTCGGCATCGGTGTAGCGCTCGGTTCGTCGTTCGTCGACGGGTTCGTGGTCGACACGCTGCGCCGCAACGTCGACACGCTCGAGGCCGACCGCGCTGCGTTGCGTGACGAGGTCCAGTCGCTGCAGGGCGAGATCACCGCCAACGAGAACGCACTCGACGAAGCGCTCGATGCCGTGCTGCCGGTCAACGCCGTCGGACGGCTCGGCGACACGCCGGTGATGATCCTCGCGAGCGACGGCGTGTCGACGTCGGCCTGGGAACAGGTCCGCGACATGATCGTCGCGACCGACGCCACCTACGAGGGAACGCTGTGGTTGACCGACCGGCTGGACATGTCGGTCGCCCAGAACCGCGCTGATCTGGCCGCCACGTTCGACCTGATCAACGACGACGAGACGTTGGTGCGGCCCGCGGTCATGGTGCGTCTCGAGTCGGCGCTGTTCCCCCAGGCACAGTTCCCCGGTTCGGTGCTCGGTGGCGTGGCCGGTGAGGTCGCCGACGAGCTCCTCGAAGGGTCCGTCGACGACGCGACGTCCGAGCTGGCGGGAGTGCTCGTCGCCTTGCGCGACGACGGCTACATCCGTCACGACACGGCGTTCGCTTCGACCGGTGCGCTCGATGAGGTGCCCGCCGCGGGCACCGTGTTCGTCGTCATCTCGAGCGCCGAGGCGACACTGTCCCACGACGAGCTGCTGTATCCGCTTCTCGAACGAGGCACGGCGCTCGAGGCGGGCAACCGCTTTGTCGCCGTCGAGCCCGAGGGTGATCCGAGCGAACCGACGGCGGTCGCGTTCGTCGGTCCGATCCGTTCGGACACGGAACTGCGGCGGCAGGTCGCGACCATCGACTCGGTCGACACGTTCGAAGGTCTGCTCGGTCTGCTGGCCGTCACCGACGACGACTCGGTCGTCCACCTCGGCCTGTCTGCCAGCGCGACCTCGCGCCTGCCGTCGCCATGAGCGATCGAGCGACCATCGCGGCCGTCGTCCCGGCCTATGAGCGCGCTGACACGGTCGGGGCGACCGTCGAGGCGCTCAAGTCGTTGGCTCCCGTCGGCGAGGGTCGTGGACGACGGTTCGTCCGACGCCACTGCCGCCGTCGCCGAGGCAGCCGGTGCCCGTGTGGTTCGTCTGGCTCGCAACCAGGGCAAGGCCGCCGCGGTGACGGCCGGTGTGCACGTGACCGACGCCGACGTCGTGTTGCTGATCGACGCCGACACGGGAGCGTCGGCGACCGAGGCCGCTGGCCTGCTCGTGCCGATCATGCGCGACGAGGCCGACATGTCGATCGCCGTGTTGCCCTCGGCGGACGGCCGTGGCGGCATCGGGATCGTTCGTGACCTCGCTGCGGAGATCATCGACGCCTCGGTCGGTCTCCGGGTCGATGCGCCGCTGTCGGGTCAGCGGGCCATCCGTCGTGAGTGGTGGGAGCACCTGGGCCCGGTGGACCGCTTCGGGCTCGAGGTCGCGCTGACCGTGGATCTGCATCGGGCAGGTGCTCGCATCGTCGAGGTGCCGACGAGTTTCGATCACCGCCACACCGGACGAGGGCTCGACGGCTTCACCCATCGTGCCCGTCAGGGTGTCGATCTCGTGCGAGCTGCGGCGGCGCGGATCGGATGGCGCCGCGTGGCGAGCCTCGTCGGGTCGAGCGTGCTCGGCCGGATGCGTCGATGACCGTCATCGTGGTGACGGCGGCGGCTGCGGTCGTCGCCGGCGCGCTCGGCTGGTCGATCCTGCGAGTGCCGTTGTCTGCGGACGCGTTCCGCCGGACCAACTTCCGTGGCAACTCGATTCCCGCGACCGCCGGTGTCGTCGTGGCCCTGGTCGGCGCCGGTGGGTCGCTGGTGTTGCTGGCCGTCGGCGACGTGGAAGCGGCCGTCGCCTTCGCAGGCTTCCAGGCGGCTGCGGGCTTCGGCGTCCTCGGCTTTCTGGACGACATGGGCGGCCAGCCCGGAGGTGGCGGCTTCGGCGGTCATCTGCGTGCGCTCAAGAACGGCAAGGTGACGACGGGTCTGGTGAAGGCCGTGCTGGGCGGTCTGTTGGCCCTCATGGTCGCCGGGATCGTGACCGACGGCGGGGGAGTGGCCGGCTGGCTGCGTGACGGTGCGATCGTCGCGCTCGCCGCGAACCTGGCCAACCTGTTCGACCGGGCGCCGGCGCGCACCACCAAGGTCGCGGTGTTGGCAGCCGTGGCGTTGGTGCTTGGGGTCGTGGCCGGCTCTGGTGACGACGGCGGCGTCGCCATCGGCGTGCTCGGCGTCGGTGCTGCGGTGGGGCTGGCCCCGTGGGAGCTGCGGGAGCGGCTGATGCAGGGCGACACCGGTGCCAACGTGGTCGGCGGACTCCTCGGCCTCGGGGCGGCGGCCGAGCTCGGCTCGACGGCGCTGTGGGCGCTCGTGGTGGTCTTGTTCGCGCTGAACCTGGCGAGCGAGAAGGTGTCGTTCTCGAAGGTGATCGACGCCACCGCCCCTCTGCGCTGGTTCGATCGCCTCGGCAGGCCTGCCCCATAGACACAGCCAGGCCTGCCCCATGGGCACAGCCAGGCCTGCCCCATAGACACAGCAGGCCTGCCCCATGGGCACAGCCAGGCCTGCCCCATGGGCACAGCCAGGCCTGCCCCATAGGCACAGCAGGTCTGCCCCATAGGCACAGCCAGGCCTGCCCCATGGGCACAGCCAGGCCTGCCTCGTGGAGGGCAGCGAGGCGCGTTTCGGGCGTCGCAGCGTCGGTGTAGAGTGCACTCCCGACCAGAAGTCGCGGCACCGAATCACAACAATGTGATTCGGTACGGACGATCCGGCACTGGTCAGGGAGGGCCTCGTGGCCAAGCACATCTTCGTCACCGGCGGTGTGAGCAGCTCGCTCGGCAAGGGCATCACCGCCTCGTCGCTCGGTCGTCTGCTCAAGGCGCGTGGCCTGCGGGTCACGATGCAGAAGCTCGACCCGTATCTCAACGTCGACCCCGGGACCAAGAACCCGTTCGAGCACGGCGAGGTGTTCGTCACCGACGACGGC
>JAHDHM010000071.1:7387-11999 GCA_020631315.1 Acidimicrobiales bacterium | reverse complement strand
AACCAGCCGCGGGTCTGGTTGATGTACTCGACGATGAAGTCGGCCGGGAAGTGCTCCTCGAACCACTCCTTGTTCTCGAACGGGTAGTGCACCTGGGCGAAGGGCATCGAACCCGACTCGAACCAGCAGTCGAGCACCTCGGGGACGCGACGCATGGTCGACTGTCCCGTCGGGTCGTCGGGGTTCGGGCGCGTCAGCTCGTCCACCACCGGACGGTGGAGGTCGTCGAGCCGTACGCCGAAGTCGGCCTCGATCTCGTCGAGCGAGCCGTAGACGTCGATGCGCGGGTAGGCAGGATCGTCGGACTCCCACACCGGGATCGGCGATCCCCAGAAGCGGTTGCGGCTGATGGACCAGTCGCGGGCGCCGGCGAGCCACTGGCCGAACCGACCGTTCTGGACGTTCTGCGGGACCCAGTTGATCTGCTGGTTGAGCTCGATGAGCCGGTCGCGGATCTCGGTGACCCGGACATACCACGAGGAGATGGCCTTGTAGATGATCGGCGTGTCGGTGCGCCAGCAATGCGGATAGTTGTGCTCGTAGCTGTCGTGACGCAGCACGCGACCGAGACCCTTGAGGTGACGGATGACCTCGGGGTTGGCGTCGAACACGTTCATCCCGACCCACTCCGACACGGGCTCGGTGAAGCGGCCCTGGTCGTCGACCGGGACGGCGTCGCCGATCTCGATGCCGTTGGCCTCGCACACGTTCTGGTCGTCCTCGCCGAATCCGGGCGCCATGTGGACGACGCCGGTGCCCTCGGTGGTGTCGACGAACTCGGCGCCGAGCACACGGAACGCGTCGGTCCGATCGGCGAAGTAGGGGAGCAGCGGCGTGTAGGTGCGGCCCACCAGTTCGGCACCGGTCAGCGTGCCGCGGACGTCGGGTTCGCCGCCGAACTGGCCGGCGTACGAAGCCAGCGCAGCGGAGCCGATCACGTAGAGGTGCTCGCCGGACAGGTCCGACGCAGTGTCACCGTCGGCGGGAAGGGCGACGATCGAGTACTCGACCTCGGGGCCGACGGCGAGGGCGAGATTCGACGGCAGGGTCCACGGGGTGGTGGTCCAGGCGAGGATGCGCAGAGGACCGGGGTCGCCGTCCCGCGGATCGAGGTCGAACGCCACCGTGACCGCAGGGTCCTGGCGGGGGCGGGTGGCGTCGTCGAGGCGGATCTCGAAGTTCGACAGCGGCGTCTCGGCACCCCAGCTGTAGGGCATCACCCGGTAGGCCTTGTAGACGAGGCCCTTGTCGTGGAGCTGCTTGAACGCCCACATGACGGACTCCATGTACGGGAGATCCATCGTCTTGTAGTCGTTCTCGAAGTCGACCCAGCGAGCCTGGCGGGTGACGGTGTCCTCCCACTCGCTCGTGTACTTCATGACCGAGGCCCGGCAGGCGTCGTTGAAGCGGCCGATTCCGTACTCGTTGATGGCGGCACGGCCCGAGACGCCCAGCTCCTTCTCGGTCTCCATCTCGGCGGGAAGGCCGTGGCAGTCCCAGCCGAAGCGGCGTTCGACCCGGTTGCCGCGCATCGTCTGATAGCGGGGCACGACGTCCTTCACGTAGCCGGTGAGGAGGTGGCCGTGGTGGGGCAGGCCGTTGGCGAACGGCGGCCCGTCGTAGAACACGAACTCACGGTCCTCGGGGCGCGCGTCGACCGAGGCCTCGAAGGCGCCCGACTCGGCCCAGCGCGCGAGGACGCGATGCTCGATCTCCGGGAAGTCCGCTCGGTTCGGAACGTGCGGATACGGTGTCGACTCGGTCATCACGGCTCGCTGGGGACTCGTTGGTCGGTTCAGGTCGACTGACGATCCTACCGGCCGCCTCGAAGCCCGGACGGGGGATTGCCCAGCCCTCCCTCAGGTGAACTGCGGCGCAGCACTCATGTGCGCGGTGATTCGGTCGACGCACAGGAGGTTCCCCTGAGCGGATTGGAATCGCACCTGTGATTCCCTACAATGCCGCTCTTTCGCACGGTCGGGGCGTCCGGCCGAGGGAGGCAGTGCACATGGCGGCCAAGAAGAAGGCTCCCGCCAAGAAGACCCCTGCGAAGAAGGCCGCGGCCAAGAAGACCGCAGCCGCCCCAGCGAAGAAGGCCCCAGCGAAGAAGGCCGCGGCCGAGAAGAGCCCCGCCAAGAAGAGTGATGTGAAGAGCCCCTTCGGTCAGAAGTTCCTCGACCAGCAGCGTGAGAAGCTCCTCGAAGAGCGCGCCCGCTACACCCGCCACGCCGAGAGCCTCCAGGCCGAGGCCGACCAGCTGGCCCGCGATCGCGAGCCCGGCGACGTGCAGTTCGACGACGAGTCCGGCGAAGGCGACTCGATCGCCGTCGAGCGTGAGCGGGATCTCGCCATGTCCGCCCAGGCCCGTCAGGCCGTCGCCGACATCGACAAGGCGCTCGCTCGCATCGACGACGGCACCTACGGCCTGAGCGTCGTCTCGGGCCTCCCGATCCCCAAGGAACGACTCGAAGCCATCCCGCAGGCCGACATGCGGGTGGACGAGAAGAGTCGTGGCATGAACTGGCGCTGAGCGGTGAACGACAGCGCACGGCGCCTGCTCGCCATCGGTGCAGCCGTCGTGGCCGTCGATCAGCTCACCAAGTGGTGGGCGGTGAGCCAGCTCGCGGACGGACCCATCGACGTCGTCTGGACGCTGCGGTTCTTCCTGCACTTCAACACCGGCGCGGCCTTCTCGACGGGTGAGGGGTTCGGTCCGGTGCTCGGCGTCGTCATCATCGGTGTGATCGCCGCAATGTTCCACTGGCGTGACCGGGTGCCGAGCGGTCTGCCGTTCGTCGCCTACGCCTGCATCTTCGGCGGCGCCATCGGCAACCTGCTGGACCGGCTGTTCCGCGACGAGGGATTTCTGCGCGGCGGCGTCGTCGACTTCATCGACTTCCAGTGGTATCCGATCTTCAACGTCGCCGACATGGCCGTCGTCTGCGGCGGTATCGCCCTGTTCCTCACCACGTGGCGGCTCGAGTCGCAACGTGGGGCCGGCGACGCCGATGCCGTCGCGGCACTGGACGCCGTCCCCGGACAGTTCGAAGCGCGTCAGCCGGACCCGACGGCCAAGGACGCCGACGCGTGATCGTCGAACGGGTACCACCGTCGCTCGAAGGCGAGCGGCTCGACCGGGTGGTCGCACTGATCACCGGCTGGTCGCGGACTGCCGTGAAGGACCTCCTCGCCGACGGACGCGTGACGGTCAACGGCGAGCTGCCCGCCGAGCGGGTCGTCCGCCTCGTCGAGGACGACGAGATCGCCATCGATCTGCCCGAACAGGACGGACCGAACGGACCCGTCGCCAACCCGGACATCGTGCTCGACATCGTCCACGAGGACGAACACGTCCTCGTCATCGACAAGCCCGCCGGGCTCGTCGTGCACCCCGGCGCCGGTCACGTCGACGACACCCTGGTGAACGGGCTGCTGGCCACCCACCCGCAGGTCGCCAGGGTCGGCCAGCCCGAACGTCCCGGCATCGTGCACCGTCTCGACCGCGACACCACCGGACTGCTCGTGGTCGCACTCAGCGACGACGCCTACGACGACCTCACGGCCGCACTGTCGGTCCACGAGGTCACCCGCAGATACGTCGCACTGTGCTGGGGTGCACCCGAGAACGAGCGTGGTGTGGTCGACGCACCCATCGGTCGCAGCCGGCGGACACGCACTCGTATGGCCGTCGCGCACGACGGCAAGCACGCCCGCACCCACTACGAAGTGCTCGAACGGTTCACCGACCCAGTCGACGCAGTGCTCGTGCGCTGCCAGCTGGAGACCGGACGAACCCACCAGATCCGAGTGCACCTCGCCGCGATCGGCACACCCGTCATGGGCGACGAGACCTACGGGCGTCCCGATCGCCTCGACGTCGGGCGCGTCATGCTGCACGCCGAGGAACTCGGCTTCGAGCATCCGATCACGGGCGAGCAGATGTCGTTCACCGCACCACGACCCGACGACCTCGTCGACAACATCGCCCGCTTCAGCTGACGCTGGCTGTGTTGTCGCAGCTCAGCTGACGCTGGCTGTGTTGTCGCAGCTCAGCTGACGCTGGCTGTGTCCGGATACGGGCGTTCCCCGCGGGCCATCGACGCGACGTCGGCCAGCGTGAACGAATCGAGCACCTTGCGCATCGCCGAACCCGTCAACGCCCAGACCGACAGCAACACACACTGACCCTCGTGGTCACACGCACCGTCCTGATGCGGTTGCCCGAACGAACCCAACGCGATCGGACCATCGACCGCCGCAACGATCTCACCGATCGAGATCGACTCTGCCGGGCGGTCGAGGATGTACCCGCCGGCCGCGCCCCGCTTGGAGACGACGATCCCCGCGCCCTTGAGGGCCAACATGATCTGCTCGAGGTACGGCTGCGGCAGGTCCGTCCGCTGTGCGATGTCGCGCACCGACGTCGGACCCTCGTCCGCGTGCAACACGAGGGAGAGCAACGCTCGGCAGGCGTAATCGCCTCGTGTGGACACCGACATCGTCGGTCATCGTAGTGGTCCGGCGTGGTTGACTGTCGGGCGATGTCGCTGTCGTTCACGACCCCGGAACCCCTGCCGACCGGTCCGGTCGTCCCGCAGTACGGGCGGCGCAG
>JAHDHM010000071.1:0-7287 GCA_020631315.1 Acidimicrobiales bacterium | reverse complement strand
CGACCCCGGAACCCCTGCCGACCGGTCCGGTCGTCCCGCAGTACGGGCGGCGCAGCATCGCCGACCTGATGCCGGCGCTCGTGACCGGCTACGGGCCCGACTGGCTGCCCGTGGAGGCGACCGACGGGCGACCCGTCGTGCTGCTCGTGCTCGACGGCCTCGGGCGTCTGCAACTGGACGAACGGCTCGGGCTGGCACCGGCCATGGCGGCGATGGGTGACGGCTGGCTCACCTCGGTCGCGCCGACCACGACGGCGACCGCGCTCACCTCGATCGCCACCGGGGTGCCGCCCGGAGAGCACGGGGTGATGGGTTACCGGATCCGGCTCGGCGGCGACGTGATGAACGCCCTGCGCTGGCAGCTCGACGAGGCCGGCGACGCCCGCCGGCTCCAGCCCGCCGACGAGGTGCAACCGGTCGCTCCGTTCCTCGGTTCGGCACCTGTCGTCATCACCAAGCGGGAGTTCCAGACGACCGGCTTCACGACGGCGCACCTGCGCGGAGGGCAGTGGACGCCCTGGTCCGTGGCATCGGGCATCGTCGACCGCGCCGCCGCCGCCGTCGAAGGGGGAGCACGCCTCGTCTACGCCTACTACGACGGGATCGACAAGGTGGCGCACCTGGACGGCCTGGGCCGGTCGTTCGACCTCGAAGTGGGTGCAGCAGATCACCTCGTCGGCGCCCTGCTCGAGGCACTGCCGTCGGGAACGGCCCTGCTCGTCACCGCCGATCATGGCGTGTTGCAGGTCGACGAGCCCGAGCTCGACGTGCTCGGGCCGCTCGGTTCGATGATCGAGGGCCTGTCCGGCGAGGGCCGTTTCCGCTGGCTCCACGCACGGCCGGGCAGGGCGGCTGACCTGGCTGCGGCAGCGGGCGAGCACTTCGCCACCGATGCCTGGGTGCACACCGTCGGCGAACTCGTCGACGAGAAGTGGTTCGGTCCCGTCGTGACCGACGCCGCTCGCCGCCGACTGGGCGACGTGGCCCTGGTGGCCCGCCGCGACGTGTCGTTCGCCGACCCGGCGGACGGCGGGTCGTTCCCACTCGTCGGTCGACACGGCTCGATGACGCCGGCCGAGGCGATCGTGCCGCTGTTGTGCGGCATCGCCGACTGAGTCCAGGGTCGTCGACTGAGACCAGTGTCGCCGACTGAGAACCGTGCGCCGCCGGTACGCTTCGCCGACATCGAGACGGGAGCAGCAACGTGACCGACCACGGAGTCCACGACAACGCCGAACCCGAGGTGGTCGAGTCGATGCCACCTGCGGCCGATGACACGGGTGCCGGTGCTGCCGGTGCCGTTGCGCCCACGGAGACGATCTCGGAACCGGCGAAGGTGATGCGCATCGCCGCCATGATCCGCACCCTTCTCGAAGAGGTGCGCCAGGCTCCGCTCGACGAGGCAGGACGCGAGCGCCTCGCTCAGGTGTACGACACGTCGATCTCCGAGCTCGCTGCGGCATTGTCGCCCGACCTGCGCGAAGAGCTCGAGACGTTGACCGATCCCTTCGAACAGGGCGACACGCCCTCTGAGGCCGAGTTGCGGATCGCTCAGGCGCAGCTCGTCGGATGGCTCGAAGGGCTGTTCCACGGCATCCAGGCCGCGTTGTTCGCTCAGCAGCACGCGGCCCGACAGCAGCTCGAACAGATGCGCCAGCCCGCCATCGGTCGTCCCGCCGGTCCTGGCGACACCGCGCCGCCCGAGGGCGGTCCTGGCGTCTACCTCTGACCCGCCTGCCCGGGCGAGAGGTCCCGAAGAGCTGGACTAGACTGTCCGCTTCCGACATTGCTGCACGCTTGGGGGCGGAACACGAATGGCGATCGACGTCGCGACCAAGGACTGCACCGCGCTGTCCGAGGACGAGATCAACGAGATGGCCGAACTGGCGGCCGAAGGCGCGGCACCTCACGATGCCGACTGGGTCACCGAGGTGTCCAAGAACTGGGTCCTGGTGGGCCTCGCTCGAGACGGCCAGCGTCTCGTCGGCTTCGTCATGTTCACGCTCGAGCGGGTGGGCGGCACTCCGGCGATCCTCGTCGGCGCCCTCGTCACCCGTGACAACTCGAAGCGTGGGACCACCATGCGGGCCATCGTGAACGAACAGATGCGCCGCGCCGTGCTCGCCTTCCCCGACGAGGACGTCCTCTACGGCGCCTGCGTCGGTACTCCCGGTGGGGTCGAGGCCTTCGCGCTGTTCGACGACCTGTGCCCCCGCCCTGGCTACAAGCCGTCGGGTGAGGATCGTGCCTGGGGGCAGCGTCTCGACCGGCGCCTCGCTCCCGGCGGCGACTACGCCAAGCGCGAGTTCAAGGTCACGGGCTCGGGTACACCCGCGGGCGTCATCGATCACCACGCGTCGAAGGACGTCGACCCCGAGGTCGCCGAGATGTTCGCCGACGTCGACGCGGCCAACGGCGACTGCCGCATCATGTTCGCCTGGGCCATGTCCGAACTGCTCGAGAAGCAGCTCTGAGCGAGTTCGACCGACTCATGCGCCGCCGGCGCATGACACGAGCGTTCCAACAACGCCCGATCGACCGCGCCCTGCTCGACCAGCTGTTCGACGCGGCACGGCGCACGCCGACGGCCGGCAACACCCAAGGGGTGGAGCTGCTCGTCCTCGACGAGCCGGAGGCCGTGGACCGCTACTGGTCCACCACGTTCACGCCCGAACGTCGAGCCGGGTTCCGCTGGCAGGGTCTGTTCGACGCACCCGTGTTGGTCTCGGTGTACGGGGATCCCGACGCCTACGTCGAGCGATACGCCGAGCAGGACAAGGCCGGGACGGGCCTGGGCGTGGGCGCCGACGCGTGGGCGACGCCCTATTGGTTGGTCGATGCGTCGATGACCGCGTTGGCGGTGCAGCTGGCCGCCATCGACGTGGGCCTCGGTGTGGCCTTCTTCGGCCAGTTCGACCACGCCGCTGCGGTGCGCGCCACCTTCGGCGTGCCCGAACGGATGGTCACGACCGGCACCCTGGCGCTCGGGTGGCCGGCACCGGACGAACCCGGCAGGTCAGCCGACCGAGCCCGACGCCCCCTCGACGAGGTCATCCACCGCAACACCTGGTGACCGCCGCTCGGCTGACGCCTCGCTTCCCGCCTTCGGCTCCGCCGAACGCTTGGCGCTGCGGAGCGTTTCGTGGCGGGCCGAGCCGGTCACGAACGGCGGTGAGTGACCGAAGGGAGCGGCTCAGAGACCGTCGGGGAGGTACTCGCCGCCGACTTCCTCGCACTCTTCCTGGCTGGTGGCGAGGCCGATGCCGATGAGGTTGCCGTTCTCGTCGAGGCGGCGGCACACGGGGCCGGCGAACGTCTGGTCGTCGTAGGGCGCCACGGAGCCGTCCGGGCTGACGCGCAGCACGGTGCCGCCGTCGTCCTGGCACAGTGCCGCACCGTTGTCGCCGCCGATGAGGCGATAGCCCTCAGGGCATCCGGCGCCGGGCTGCGAGCAGATGGGCTCTTCGCCGTCGCTGCCGACGAGGATGAGACCATCGGGGCAACCGACCTTCTCCTCGGCGGGCGGAGGTGACGAGGTGAACACCGCGGTCGTGTCGACGGCCTCATCGCCGTCATCGCTGGCGCCCTCGGAGGTCTCGGTCGTCTCCAGCTGGGCGTCGTCATCGGAGGCTGCGACGACGGTGGTCTCGGCGGCGGTGCCGGTCGTCTCGCCCCGGTCGGTCTCGTCGTCGTCAGTGGCGTCGTCGGCGGTGGGCACGTCGACGGAGGCGGCGGTGGTGTCGGTCGCAGCGGCGGTCGTCGGGGCGGCGGTGGTCTCGGGCGCGCTGAGCGACGAGTCGTCGCCACCGCATGCAGCGAGGAGGAGCAGGACGACGGCCACGGCGGCGGTGAGCGCATGACGGCGGCGGGGGCGACGGGGGGTCATGGTCGCCAAGGGTACGTGGGTCTTCTCATCGGATGGCTTCACCCCGGCCGGCGCGCATCGGATCAACGCCCGCCGGATCGGGCGGCCCTGCGGATCGCAGCAGGTGGACGGTCAGGGACTACGGTGCGGCCGCATGGAACTACGTCTCGACGACAAGGTCGCTCTCGTCACTGGCGGATCCCGAGGTATCGGCCTCGCGATCGCCAAGCGCTACGCCCAGGCCGGCGCGCAGGTGATGATCGTGTCGCGCAAGGCCGACGCCTGCGAGGCCGCTGCGGCCGAGATCGGGCACGGCTGTCGCTGGATGGCCGGCAACGTCGGCGACCCGCAGGTGGCTGCCGACGTCACCGCAGCCGTCGTGCAGGAGTTCGGCAGGGTCGACGTGCTGGTCAACAACGCGGCGACCAACCCGTACGCCGGCCCGACGATCGACGTCGACCTGCCCCGCTGGGACAAGACGCTCTCGGTCAACGTCACCGCGCCGCTGGTCTGGACCCAGGAAGCGTGGAAGCAGTCGATGGCCGACAGCGATGGCGGGTGCTCCGTCGTCAACATCTCGTCGGTCGGTGGCTTGTCCACCAGCCGCACGATCGGGGTGTACGACATCACGAAGGCCGCCCTCATCCACCTCACCAAGCAGCTGGCCGCAGAGCTCGGTCCCAAGGCCCGCGTCAACGCCATCGGTCCGGGCCTGATCAAGACCGACTTCGCACGCGCACTGTGGGACGAGGGCCGCGGGGACCAGGTCGCGCAGGCGTACCCGCTGAAGCGCCTCGGCGAGACCGACGACATCGCAGCCGCGGCCTTGTTCCTCGCCGCGGACACCGGGAGCTGGATCACGGGTCAGACGATCGTGATCGACGGTGGTGGCCTGATCGGGTTCGACAAGATCGGCTGACGTGCAGATCGCCGGAACGTCGACCGCCGACTGGGTGGCCGGCGCACGAACACGAACTCTGCCTGCCGCGGTCGTTCCCGTCGCGGTCGGTACCGCTGTGGCCCATGCCGAAACCGGCGTGATCTGGTGGCGAGCGGCGCTCGCCGCGATCGTGGCGCTCGCCCTGCAGCTCGGCGTCAACTATGCGAACGACTACTCCGACGGGGTGCGTGGGACCGACGACGACCGGGTCGGCCCGATGCGACTGGTCGCCTCGGGTTCGGCCACGCCATCGGCCGTCAAGGGCGCTGCGCTGCTGAGCTTCGCCGTCGCCGCTGTCGTCGGCTTGGTGCTGGCCGTGGCCACGAGCTGGTGGCTCATCGCCGTCGGCGCCTCAGCGATCGCCGCCGCGTGGGGGTACACGGGCGGCCCCCGGCCCTATGGCTACGAGGGCCTCGGCGAGATCTTCGTGTTCGTCTACTTCGGCGTCGTCGCCACGGCGGGGACGGCGTTCGTGCAGACCGAGCAGCTGACGGCACTCGCCCTTGTCGCCTCGGTGCCGGTCGGGCTGCTCGCCGTCGCGCTGCTGATCACCAACAACCTGCGAGACATCCCCGGTGACACGGTCGCGGGCAAGCGGACCATGGCGGTGCGGCTCGGCGACGCCAGGACCCGGACCTGGTTCACACTGACCATCGTGACCGTGTTCGTGATCATGGTCGCGACGTCGATCGATCGGCCGTGGGCCTGGATCGCGGTGCTCGCTGCGCCGTTGGCGATCGGCCCGATCCGCATCGTCCGTTCAGGAGCGTTGGGTCGTGACCTGATCGCCGTGCTCGCGGGAACCGGCAAGCTGCAGATGGCGGCCGGCGTGCTCTACGCGGTCGGTATCGCCCTGTAGCAGCCGCGAACCGCCGTCGGCGAGGACGAGGCCATCCCGGTTGCTCGTGGCCTACGGTGGTCGGCGATGTCGTCAGCGCTCGATGACGAGGACTCCGGGGGCACGTCCTCCGGGCTGACCCGGATCTTCGGCCGGGGTCGACTGTTGATGCTCGCGATCACCGCGATCGCGCTGTACCTCGTCGCCCCGTCGTTGACCGAGGTGCTCGAGGCGTGGCCTCGTCTGTCCGACATCGCACCGGGTTGGTTCGCACTCATGCTGCTGGCGGAGCTGATCAGCTTCGCCGCGGTCTGGTATCTGCAGCGGCTGGCGTTCGAGCGAGCGGGCTGGTTCGAGCTGATCACCTCGCATCTCGTGAGCAACGCGGTGAGCCGAGTCGTGCCCGGCGGCGCAGCGACCGGTGGTGCGCTGCAGTTCTCGATGATGCGACGTGCCGGAGCAGACCCGGCGACCGCTGCCGCAGCACTGACCGCACTGTCGGTCATGACGACGGCGTCGCTGTTCGTCCTGCCGATCATCTCGGTCCCGGCGATCATCGCCGGCATGCCGGTGCCCGACACGATCGCCAGGGCAGCGTGGATCGGCGGCATCATGCTCGCGGTCGTCGGGGCCGGCGGGGTGTACCTCGCACGGTCCGAACGTGCGTTGCGGGCGATGGGGCGAGTGATCGAACGCATCCGTCCGACGGCGCCGGGCGCCGTCCCGTTGCCGGAGCGGCTCATCAGCGAACGGGACGCCGTCGTGTCCTCGCTCGGCGCGTCCTGGTGGCGTGCTGCCATGGCGTCGATCGCCAAGTGGCTGTTCGACTTCTACGCGTTGCTGGCCGCGCTCGTGGCCGTCGGCGACGACCGTCGGGTGTCGCTCGTCCTCCTGGCCTACGTGGCCGGTGCGGTGCTGTCGATGGTCCCGATCACGCCGGGCGGCATCGGGTTCGTCGAGGCGGGGCTCACCGCAGCGCTGATCGCGGCGGGCGTCAGCCCCGGTCGTGCTGTCCTCGCGACGCTGGCCTACCGGCTCGTGAGCTACTGGCTGCCGATCCTGGCCGGGGCCGGCGCATGGATCGCGTTCCGCGTCCGCTTCCCGACGCCGGTCGACGCCGCGACGTAGCGCCGGCCGGCCGTCGGGTCGGGTCAGTCCCGGGTGCCGGTGATGAGTTGCGCGGCGCCGAGCGTCAGCTCGTTGCGCTCGGCGTCGGCGAATCCTGCGTCACGCACGATCTGCATCAGCTCGGGTGTCGGCGGCAGGTAGGCCAACGACGCCGGCAGGTAGGAGTAGGCCGACTTGTCGGACAGCACGCCACCGACGAACGGCACCACCTTCCCGAAGTAGAAGCCGTGGCCGAGGCGGGCGAACCGGTTCTCGGGCTCTGACGCATCGACGACCGCGATGCGCCCGCCGGGCCGCGTCACACGTCCGAGCTCGTTGAAGAACGCAGGCAGATCGACGAAGTTGCGCATCGCGAAGCCGCAGATCATGCCGTCGACCGAGGCGTCGGGCATCGGCAGGCGCAGGACGTCGGCCTGGACCATCTGTGCGTCGGTGCGACGGGCCTGCATCATGCCCATCGAGAAGTCGACGCCGATGGGATGGATGCCGACATCCCGCAGGTCCTCGCACAGGTCG
>JAHDHM010000070.1 GCA_020631315.1 Acidimicrobiales bacterium | reverse complement strand
GATGATGGCGCCGAGGAAGGGCAGCAGATCGGCGGCTTCATCGAACCTGCGGCCGGCACCCAGCTCGACGAACTGCACCCGAGGTGGCGATGCCCGCACCAATCACGGCCGACTCGCGCACCGGCATGTCGCCGTTCAACAACACCGGGGCGAGGTTGGCGACGATCCCCGTGCCGACGACGGTCATGCCGACCACCTGCAGGTTGGCGAACACCACCACTGCGAACCCGACCAGGCACAGCGGAAGCAGGAAACGTTCGAACGGCGGATCGTTGTCGAGCGAGATCACCGCTGCGAACGCCAGCGACGGCAACAGCACCGGCCACAGTCGAAGCCGCAGATCTCTCAGTTCGCCGAAGTCACCGCCGGCCAACAGCCCGACGAGCACACCGATGGGGAGCGCTGCGACCAGAATCCACACGGCCGTCGAAGATACTCGATCCGACGAACCGCTGACCACGCTCGGTGGGGAGGCGGTGCTGTCAGGCGAGGATCAGACGTTCCAGGCGACAGCCCGGGAGAACGCCTCGAAGAAGTAGAAGAGCGCGATCAGGAAGATCGGCGCGCCCACCAGATACGCCTGCCAGGCACGCCAGCGATGCGATGCCAGCCAGATCGCGATGCCGACGAACGTCGTCAGCAACGCCAGGAAGATCGACGGCACGATGGCGTCGCTGTCGCTGCCGATACCACCGTGCGCGACCTCGCTGACCGTCTGGGCCGGTTCCGGCACGGTCGTGGTCGGCGCCGGCGCCTCGGTCGTGGCCGGGGCCGCCTCGGTGACCACCTCGCCGTCGGCGGGTGCGGTCGTCGGCACGGCGCTCAGGTCGATGCGCTCTTCAGGAAGCTGAGCGATGGCGTCGCCCGACTCGAGCACCTGGCTCGGATCGGCGTCGACGGGATCACCGAGCAGCTCGGCCACGATGATCAGACGCTGGCGGGCGCTGTACCTCGGGTGGCAGGTGGTGAGCGTGAGACGGTTGTCCTCGGTCGCGTCGAGGACGTAGACGTCGGTCGGCGACACGATGAGTGACTCGGCGACGCGGTACACGAACGACCCCTGCACGGTCGTCACGTAGATGAGGTCGTTCTCCTGGAGTTCGTCCAGGCGGTGGAACGGGGCGCCGTAGGTGGTGCGGTGACCGGCGATGGCGGAGTTGCCTGCCTGTCCCGGCAGCGGCGTGCCCGGGTAGTGGCCAGGGCCCTCGCGCAGCGCATCGGTGGTGACGCCCTCGACGACGGTCTTGTCGACGCCGATACGGGGAATCCGGATACGTGCCGCGCTGTCGCCCTCGACCAGCACGGGCGGCGGCACCGCGGCGGCACGTTCGATGACGTTGTCGGGCAGACGGGAGAGATCGATGACATCGGTCGTGCCGAGATCGCCGGTGCGGATGCGAGCCTCGGCAGCCTCAGCGGCCGTCTCGGCATCGGTGGGGATGTCCACCGATGCCTGCTGCACCGCAGTCGACTCCAGCGAGTCCGGCAGGACCACCTCGTCGAGGCTCACCTCTGCAGCCGCCTCACCCAGCTGTTCCTCGAGCGCGGCGTTGAAGTCGTCCAACAGAGCGTCCTGCGCCCGTGCCTCCTGCAGGGCCGTGCCCCACAGCTGGTACACGACGAACAGCAGGATCAGCGTGCCCGCACCGATGAGGGTGCGGCCGATGTTGCCGATGATGCGGCTCCAGTTCACGCCTGGTCCTCTCCAGCTGACGGGTCTGTACGACGGTACGTGTCGGCGACGCGTGCGTGGGCGCGCGTCGGTCGATCGTCGTCGGGTGTTCGAACACGGTTCCCGTCGACCGGGATTCCGCTGACGCAACTAGTGTCGACCAGATGTCCACGGCGATTGAGCTGCGCGAGACCGTCGTGCTCCTCGGGCGATTTCCCGCCCTCGCCGGAGCCTCGGCCACCGTCGACGCCGGCGAAGTCGTCCTGCTGCAGGGCCCGAACGGGGTCGGCAAGACGACGTTCCTGCGCACCTGTGCCGGCCTGCTGCCCGTCACCTCGGGCACGGTCAACGTGCTCGGCATCGACGTGCTCGCCGCCCGCAAGCGTGTGCGCCCACACGTCGGGCTGCTCGGACACCAGACCCACCTCTACGACGACCTGACCGTTCGGGACAACCTCGAGTTCTGGGCCTCGACGGCCGGCGTCGGCCGCAAGGACGCGTTCGCCGCTGCGTCGAGGGTCGGGCTGGAGGGCCGTCTGTCGAAGGTGCCCGTCGAGCGGCTGTCCGCCGGGCAGCGACGCCGTGTGGCGCTTGCGGTCTTGGTGGCTCGCCGTCCACGGCTGTGGTTGCTCGACGAGCCGCACGCCGGCCTCGACCAGGACGGGCGCGACCTGCTCGACGACCTGCTCCGCGAAGCAGCAGGTGCCGGGGCGACCGTCGTGTTCGCCAGCCATGAGCTCGATCGTGCACACGCCGTCGCCGATCGGGTGTTGCGGTTCGCAGGCGGGCGGATCCTCGGCGACGCTGATTCCAACGAGGCCGACTCGGCGGAAGAGGGCGAGTCGTGACCCTCGTCCTGCGTCAGGCATGGCTCGTGGCCCGCAAGGACCTCACGATCGAGGCTCGCTCGCGGGTCACGCTCAACCAGGTCGCCCCGCTCGGCCTCCTGGTGCTCATCGTCTTCGCCTTCGCGTTCGACGCCGACCAGAACCTCCTGGGCCGAGGCGGCCCCGGCCTGTTCTGGATCGGTGTGTTGTTCGCCGGAGTGATCGTCATCCAGCGTGCGTTCAGCGTCGAGGACGTCGACGGCATCACCGATGCCCTTCGGCTCAGTGGCCTACGACCGGCGGCGATACATCTCGGGAAGACCCTCGCCGTCACCCTCGAACTGCTGGTGCTCGAGCTCGGCCTGTTCCTCGGCGTCATCGTCTTCTTCGACTCCCGCGTCGACGACTGGCCGTTGCTGATCGTCGGTGCCCTCGTCGTCACCGTCGGCTTCGCCGCAGCCGGCAGCCTCTACGGCACGTTGTCGCTCGGTCTTCGCCTCCGCGAGACCCTGCTGCCGCTGCTGTTCGTCCCGGTCGCAGCGCCCCTGTTGCTGGCCGGGAGCCGGGCCTTCGAGCGAGCGTTCGGCGTCAACGACCAGGCCGGCTGGAGTTGGGTGGGATTGGCCGCCCTGATGTCCGGTGTGCACCTGGCCCTGGGTACGCTTGCGGTCGCCCCGCTGCTGGAGGATGGCTGACCGTGGCCGTGGCTGCCCCCACACCCCCCACCGACACCGGTTCTCGTTCGATGTTGGCGTCGCGCTCGGCGACCTCGTCGACCGCCACGACCATCCTCGGTTGGATGTCGATCGCCTCGTTCGTGGCGCTCGCGTTCCTCGGCCTCGTCGTGTCGCCCCGCGACATCAACCAGGGCGAGTCGGTGCGCTTCTTCTACCTGCACCTGCCCTCGATCTACGTCGCCTACGGCTGCTTCGTCATCGCCGCCGTCTGCAGCGCACTGCTGCTGTGGCGTGGCGCCGAGCGCCCGGACAAGGGCCGTCACCTCGACCGTCTCGCCGGCTCGGCGGCCGAGGTCGGTGTGGTGTTCACCGCGCTCACCATCGTCACCGGCGCCATGTGGGGCCGGCTGACGTGGGGCGTTTACTGGCAGTGGGATGCCCGCCTCACCATGACGGCGATCATGTTCGTCAGCTACCTCGGCTACCTGGCGCTGCGTCGAGTGCCGGCCGACCCGGTCGTCCGGTCCCGCCGGACCGCGATCGTGGCCCTGGTGTCTGCGGTGAACCTGCCGATCGTGCACTTCAGCGTCGACTGGTGGGTCACGCTCCACCAGGAGTCGAGCATCCGTCAGCTCGAAGACCCCGACCTCACGTTCGACATGTTCGCGGTGTTCCTGTTCGCCATGGTGGCGTTCACACTCGTCACCGCCTGGTTGCTGATCCACCGTTACCGCGTCATTCGGCTGGAAGAGATCCTCGAGGAAGAGGGTCTCGAAGCTGCGCTCGCAGCGCGCCGGGCTGAGCAGGGGAGGGCCTGATGGATTCCTGGGGGATGATCCTGACGGGCTACGCCATCGTCTTCGCGACGATGGTCGTCTACGGACTCGTCGTCGTGCGACGTGGCCGTCGACTCGCCGAAGAACTGGGCCTCGGTGAGGTCCGTGATGGGGGCGACGTGGGGGCTGACCACGAGGACCCCGAATGGACCTGACACCCCGTACCCCGGATCCCGCCGACGGCGCGGCCAGTGCCGATGGCCAGATCGACCTGACACCACGCGAGGTCGACGAAGCCGCAGCTGTGCGCCGCGAGCTCCGCAAGGGCCAGCGTCGCTGGGCCATCGTCGCCGGCGTGGTGATCGCCGGCCTCCTCGGCTTCCTGCTGGTGCAGTTCCTCCGAGACGCCACCGTGTTCTTCCGCAACGTCGACGAAGCTGTTGCCGAGCGCGAGGAGCTGGGCGATCGGCGCTTCCGGATGCAGGGTCGCGTGATCCCCGATTCGGTCGTCACCGACGGCGGTGTCGTCACCTTCGAGATCCTCCACAACTGCACCACGGCGGCGGTGCGTCACCTCACCGAGCCCGAAGAGCTGTTCCAGAACCCGTGGATTCCGGTCGTGCTCGAAGGCTCGTGGCAGGACGGCGAAGTCGAGCTGGTCACCGGCCCGGACGACCAGGTGTTCGTGTCGGACCGCATGCTGATCAAGCACACCAGCGAGTACTCGGCCGACTACGAGGATCGCGTCGCCACCAACATCCCTGACGACTTCCTCGAGGGCTGCGACATCACGGCCGACGACGTCGGCCTCGAGCTGTGAGCGCACTCGGCTCCATCTCGATCCTCGCCGGCCTGATCGGCTGCGTGATGGCCTGCATCACGCTCACCGTCGGCCTCGTCCGGCGTGAGGGCGCGCTGCTGAGACTGTCGTTCCGTTGGTCGGCGCTCGTGTTCGGCGCGTCGGTCGTGGCGGCCGTGATCCTCGAGATCGCCCTATTGCGTGACGACTTCTCGTTCCAGTACGTCGAGGCGAACAGCAACATCGATCTGCCGCTGCTGTTCAAGATCGCGGCGTTGTGGGCCTCGCTCGAAGGCTCGCTGGTGCTGTGGGTGCTGGTGCTCGCCGGCTACATGTTCTTCACGGCGGTCGTGTTCCGGAAGCGGCTCGACGATCGTCTGCTCGGCTTCGCGATGCTCACGTTGTTCGCGATCTCGGCGTTCTTCTTCTATCTGCTCGCCGGTCCGGCGGACCCCTTCGGCACCATCGCAAGACCTCCCCTCGATGGTCAGGGTCCGAACCCCCTGCTGCAGAACCACCCGCTGATGGCGATCCATCCGGTGATGCTCTATCTCGGCTACGTCGGGTTCACCGTGCCGTTCGCGTTCGCCATCGCCGCCTTGGCCACCGGCCGCGTCGGTGAAGGCTGGCTGCTGTGGACCCGGCCGTGGTCCGTCGCTGCCTGGGGCTTCCTCACCGTCGGGATCGTGCTCGGTGGGTGGTGGAGCTACGAGGTCCTCGGTTGGGGCGGCTACTGGGCGTGGGATCCCGTCGAGAACGTGTCGATCCTGCCGTGGCTCACCGCCACTGCGTATCTGCACTCGGTCGTGGTGCAGGAACGGCGCGGCATGCTGCGCGTCTGGAACCTGTCGTTGGTGGTGTCGACCTTCGCGCTCACCATCCTCGGCACGTTCGTCACCCGCTCGGGGATCCTCGACTCGGTCCACGAGTTCAGTGAGTCGACCCTCGGTCCGCTGCTGCTCGGCCTGTTCGTCGTCGTCACCGGCGTGTCGTTCGGCCTCATCGCCTGGCGCATGGAAGCGCTGCGCACCGTCGGTGCCATCGAGTCACCGATCTCCCGCGAAGGCAGCTTCGTCGGCAACAACCTGCTGTTCACCGCCTTCGCCTTCATCGTGTTGCTCGGCACGATGTTCCCGCTGCTGATCGAAGCGCTCAACGACGACCAGCTGTCGGTCGGATCCCCCTACTTCGACCGACTCAGCGCGCCGATCGGACTCCTGCTGCTGTTCCTCATGGGCGTGTCGCCACTGCTGCCGTGGCGGTCCACGTCACCAGAGCTGCTGCGCGACCGGGCCTTCTGGCCGGCGATGATCGCACTCGGCACCCTCGTGGTCGCCGTCGCGTTCGGGGCTGACTCCGTCTACGAGATGCTCGGCTACCTCCTCGCCGGCCTCACGTTCGGTTCGGCCGCTCGTCACCTCGTCCTCGCCGTCCGGCGGCAGGGTTGGCGTGGCGTCACCGGACGCAGCGGTGGCGGCATGGTCGCCCACGTCGGCCTCGCCATCCTGGCCCTCGGCTTCGTCGCCAGTTCCGCACACGGCACCGAGATCGAGGCTCGTCTCACGCCCGGCGACACGGCCACGGTCGCCGGCCACACCGTCGAGTACATCGAACGACTCGACTACTTCGAAGGCCGCAACGCGGTGACCGAGGTGCTCGTCAGGGTCGACGGCGACGAGGTCCACCGGCCCGCCATCACGACCTATCCGAACTTCGGGCGCCCGATCGGCACACCGTCCGTCGCCACCGGTTGGCAGGACGACGTCTACCTGAACGTGCTCGAGATCGCCGACGACGGCAGCAGCCTGCTCCTGCGAGTGATCGTCCGCCCGCTCATCACGTGGATCTGGACCGGCGGCATCCTGATGGGCATCGGATCGCTGCTGGCGATCATCCCGAACCGCCGCCGCGGTCAGGGCGAGGAGCTCGTCAACCGCACGGCGCCGACGGAGGTCACCGAGCCGGTGGAGGTCGGGGCATGACCGAACACGATGCACACCACGAGGCCGACGCCTCGGACATCGAGTGGGACGACGAGCTCGAACCCGCAGCCGGACCGCCTGCACCGCTGTGGGCCAAGATCGGCACGGCGCTCGTCGGCGTGGCGTTGCTCGGCTTCATCCTCGTGCTCGCCACCTCCGACGACGGTGACGGCACCGGACGCGTGAACTCGCCGCTGGTCGACCGAGTGGTCCCACCGCTCGTCGGCACCACGCTCGACGGCACGCAGTACGACATCGACGACGATCGCGGTCGCTGGGTGGTCGTGAACTTCTTCGCCAGCTGGTGCATCCCGTGCGAGGTCGAACACCCGGAGTTCATCGAGTTCAGCGAGCGCCACGCCGACGGCAGCGCCCAGGTCGTCAGCGTCTTGTTCGGCGACACCGCCGAGAACGCGCAACGGTTCTTCGACGAGCGTGGTGGTGACTGGCCCGTCATCGTCGACGCCGACACCGCACCCGCGGACTTCGTCGTACTCCAGGTACCCGAGACCTTCCTCGTCGCGCCGTCCGGGCTCGTGGTCGGCAAGTGGGAAGGCGAGATCACCGCCGACCAGATCGACGGTGCCATCGACTCGCTGCTCGCAGCAGCAGGCTGACGTTCCGAAGGTGACCCGGTGAACGACCGCAACAAGAACCTCGCCTGGATCGGGCTGCTCGCGGCGATCGTCGTCGTGATGATCATCGGTGTGCTGCGTGCCGACGACGGGCCGCGAACCGACGCCGACCGGGCCTTCGATCTGAAGGAGACGACGCTGTGCCCCGTGTGTGACGGGCAGAACGTGCTCGAATCCAACGTGCCGATCGCCACGTCGATCCGAGCCTCGATCGACGACATGGTCGCGTCCGGCGACACCGACGACGAGATCCGTGCCGCGCTGGCAGCCCAGTTCGGCGACGACGTCAACGCCATCCCCCCGGCCACCGGGCTCGGCTCACTCGTGTGGAGCCTTCCGGTCATCGCCGTGATCCTGACCCTCGGCGCACTCGTCGTGAGCTTCCGACGCTGGTCTGCGGCTGCAGCGCTGCAGGCATCGACCTCCGACCACGACCTGGTCGAGGCCGCGTTGCGCTCCAGGGACGACGGGTGAGCGCCGCCGCCGACCGCCGTGCTCGCCTCGAAGACGAGCGTGACGTGCTCCTCGGGCGCATCGACGCCCTCGACGCCGAGCTGGCCGCCGGCGAGATCGACGAGGCAGATCACGCCGCCCTCAAGGACGACCTCGTCCGCCGCACCGCACTCGTGCTCCGTCGACTGGACCGTCAACGGCCGGCGCCGACCGAGCGTCGCCGGGTGTCGAATCAACGTCGCATCCTCACCGGCGCCGCGCTCGTCGTGGTCGCCGTGCTGGCCGGCCTCGCCGTCGCTTCCTTCTCGGGGCTGCGGGGTGCGGGCGAGTTCAGCACCGGCGAGATCGAGCGCAGCTCACGCGACCTGTTGCTCCAGGCCGAGGCAGAGCTGGCCGCCGGCAACCTCGACATCGCCCGATCGAACGCCCAAGAGGTGCTGAGCATCGTCCCCGACGAGCCGGACGCCTACGTCCTGCTCGGGCAGGCCGCGCAACAGGAGGGCGACCTGCTGACCGCGCTGCAGCAGTACGAAGCAGCGCTCGAGCTCGATCCCGATCACATCGACGCCCTCACGTGGACCGGCTCGATCCTCGTCCGGCTCCCCGACCCGGATCTGCAGCAGAACGGCATCGCCTCACTCGATCAGGCGATCGCACAGGACCCTGCGGGTTTCGAGGCCTACATGTGGCGTGCGGTCAGCGCCGTCGAGCTCGAAGGCGATCTCGACGCCGCGCTCGGCTACTACCAGGACGTGCTCGAGCGGAATCCGCCTCCGGCGATGGTCGGCGTCGTCGAGGGCAACATCGCCGACCTCGAAGCGGCGATCGCCGAGCTTCAGACCGAGGGCGGCGGCGAGTAACGGGCGTGCACCGGCTGCCCGTCCTCGATGGTGCAGCTCCACACCGAACCCTTGGCGACCGCTGCAGGGCCGTCGAGCACCATGCCGCGCAGCTGCAGGAGATGCAGCACCTCGGGCAACAGGTCACCGTGGCCACACAGGATCAGCTCGGTGTCGGTGGTGCAGATCCACTCGACCACGGCGCTCGGATCGGCACCTTCGGCCAGGCGTTCGTCGACACTGACCTCGATGTGCTTGCGTCGAGCCCACGGCTCGATCGTCGTCGTGCAACGGACCGCCGGGCTGCTCGAGACCAGCGGCGTGTCGGCGTCGACGACGAGACGCTCAGCCTGGATCAGACCCTTGGGACTGAGGGGACGTGCCCGGTCCGGCTCGTTCCAGTTGCGGCGAGGTTCTGCGTCGGCGTGACGTACGAGATGGACGCGCATCGGCGCAGCAGACTAGCGACTCCGCGCTCAGACCTCGGTCGTGCAGACGGTGTCACCCATCGGGACCGAGCCGGAGATCTGCGGTGTCCGCTCGCCGTGAAGGCCGGCGAGCATGCCCGTGACCAGCCCACGGTCGATCGCGCACAACACCGGATGTTCGACGGCGGCGTTGCCGAACGGACAGTGCTCGGAGACGATGCGCAGCTCCCCGGCGGCGCCTTCGGCCCTGGCCATGAAGCCGTGCGACGTGAGTGCATCGGCCACGGCACCGACCGCGGCCTGCAGCGAACGATGTGCGTCTCCGGGCTCGATGCTCGACGCCAGGTGTCGGCCGTACTCGACACCGACCTCCTCGGCGAGGGCCTCGGCTTCCTCGCGCGGCAGGCGGGTGAGCGCACGGCCGAGGAGTGTGCCGAGCAGATCGTCTCGTCGGACGGGGAACGCGAGCGCGATCTCGTCCGTCGCGGCCAGATAGCGCTTCGACGGGCGGCCTTTACCCCCGGCGGGTCGGCCCATCTCGACACGGAGATGCCCACCGCCGGCCAGCTTCTCCAGATGGTGTCGAGCCACGTTGGCGTGCAGGTCGACCGCGTCGGCGACCTCGCCGGCGGTCATGCCCTGCTCGGCCTGACGAACCAGCAGGTAGATGTCGCGGCGGGTCGGATCCCCGAACGACGACGTGATGGAGGTGACCGCCGCATTGAACTCGTCGGGGGTGAGGGCAGCAGTGTCCACGTCGGTAGATTCTACCGACGGCCCCCCGGACCCCACGTTCGGCCAGTCCCCTTGGAGACTCCCTGATGTCCGTGAACGACGCGCAGCTCGTCGAGGCGCTTGCCGCCATCGAGGACCCCGAACTCCGCCGCAGCATCCACCAGCTCGGCATGCTTCGGGGCGCAGCGGTCTCGGGCGACCAGGCCCACATCGTCGTCGCCATGCCGGCCGAGGATCATCCGACGGGTCCGATGCTGCACGAGGCGATCGGCAACGCAGTCGCCGGTCTCGGCCTCGCCGGCGCCGACATCGAGTTCGTGCTCATGACCGAGGACGAGCAGGGCGCCCTGCGCAGCCAGCTCATCGGTGACCCGGCGGCCACCGCCGGGTCCCAGCAGGGCCACGGGCACGCCGAGGGTCGTTCCATCTCGTTCGCCGACCCGTCCAGCACCACCCGCGTGTTGCTCATCGCGTCGGGCAAGGGCGGCGTCGGCAAGTCGTCGGTCACCACCAACCTGGCCATCGCGCTGTCGCAGCGGGGCAAGCGAGTCGCCGTCATCGACGCCGACGTCTGGGGCTTCTCGATTCCACGCATGCTCGGTGCCGAGCGTGCGCCCGTCGTCATCGACCAGATGGTCGTACCGGTCGAGGCCAACGGCGTCCGCATGATCTCGATGGGCTTCTTCGCCCGCGAGGACCAGCCCGTCATCTGGCGTGGCCCGATGCTCCACAAGGCGCTCGAGCAGTTCCTCACCGACGTGTTCTGGGACGAGCCCGACTACCTGCTCATCGACCTGCCGCCCGGCACCGGCGACATCTCGCTGTCGATCGCCCAGTTCCTGCCGCGGGGCGAGGTCTACGTCGTCACCACGCCGCAGCCGGCCGCCCAGAAGGTCGCCCAGCGTGCGGCGTTCATGGCCGAGAAGGTGCGCCTCGAGGTGAAGGGCGTCATCGAGAACATGAGCTGGTTCACCGGCGACGACGGCAAGAAGTACGAGATCTTCGGTGCCGGCGGCGGTCAGGAACTCGCCGACGAACTCGAGGTGCCGCTCGTCGGCCAGGTCCCGCTCGTCACCGAGCTGCGTGAAGGTGGCGACGACGGCCACCCGATCACCGTCGAAGAACCCGATTCCGAGGCCGCCGGCTGCTTCCGCGAGATCGCTCGCGTCATCGACGAGGAACTGCAGCCGACCAAGCGGTTCCACCCCGAGCTCAAGCTGATCTGACACCGGCCGCCGGGGCCGGCGCGCAGTCTCAGAACCCTGGTCTCAGAGTCGTGGCCTCAGAGCCGTGGCCTCAGAACCCGGGCGGGGGAGTGAACCCGCCCAGCGCGGCTTCGATCATGCGCGCCACCGCGAGTGGCGTTCGGTCTTCGAGGAACGGGCCGACGACCTGCACACCGATCGGCAGGCCCTGCTCGTCATGCCCCACCGGTACCACCGTCGAGGGCAGGTAGACGACGCCGATGGCGCCCATCCACGCCATCTGGTCCGTGTACGGCCGCTCCACGCCGTCGACGTCCATGGTGCGTGCCGTCATCGGCATCGACTGATCATGCGGCACCGCTGCGCGCGGTGACACGGGCATGAGCACGACGTCCCAGTCCTCGAAGAAGGTCCGCCAGCGAGCTCGAAGCTGGAGCCGACTTTCGTTGGCGCTCAGCCACGCCCGATGTCGCTGCGCTGCGTGAGTGACCCCGAGCCCGCCCGACAGCTGACTCTTCGTCGCCATCTCCTCGATCTCGGCCGGCGACCAACCGCCGGCCAGAGCAGCGCTGATGAGCTGGTCGAACACGAGGATCGACTTCTCCAGCGTGAGCGTGGGTCGTGCGTCGCCGTCGACGCGGGCACCCGTGTCGGCGAGCGCCGACGCGGCACGTTCGACGGTCGCCTGCACCGCGTTCGACACGGGGCACGCGTCGTCATCTGCCCACACGGCGACGCGGAGCTGCGTCGGATCAGTCGTTCGGGCCGCAGGGAGTTCGGCTGACCACGCCGTGGCGTGCCAGTCGTCGGGGCCGGTCATCAGGTCGAGCCCGAGCTCGACGTCGTCGACCGTGCGTGCCATCGGGCCGACGACGGCGATGTCGGCCTGGGTGTAGGAGCCGGGCATGCCGGGGATCTGGCCTCGGCCGCTGCACAGGCCGTACGACGGCTTGTGCCCGACCACGCCGCACATC
>JAHDHM010000069.1:8492-12204 GCA_020631315.1 Acidimicrobiales bacterium | reverse complement strand
GCGAAGCGGACATCGGCCGACAGGAACCGGGTGAACGTGCTCTGGTCGAGCTCGTCGACCTCACGCACCAGCGACGCCGCGGTCGCGAGCTCCGCAACTCTGGATTCCGCGACGCGTCGGACCGACTCGACGATCTCCTCGGCGCTCTGCTGGAACACGATCTCCTGCTCGCGCAACGCCGACCGGCGTTCCAAGATGGCGAACGCACTGGTCAGCACGAGGCCGACCATGATGATCACCATTCGACCGCGTAGGTGATGACGCTCCCCAGGGCGCGGATCGGCGGTTGGCGAACCGCTGTTCAGGCCACGCACCCGCATGGGGTTCACATCGGACGATCGCTGACCGTTCTTGACGCTTCCCCGTCGACCGCCACCGCCGTCTCGGCAGCGTGGGGGTCAGGGCACGACGACGTCGGCCTCGGGCAGCGATTCGCCATGTGCGACCCGCCGGATGTTCTCGAACATCCGGTTCACGGTCGGTGCGAAGTTGTCGGCGGCCATCGCCGCGAGGTGGGGCGTCAGCGTGAGGTTCGGCACACCGATCAGCGGACTGTCGGCCGCCAACGGTTCGACCTCGAACACGTCGACCGCCGCCGAGTGGATCTCGCCTCGCTCCAGCGCCCAGACGAGGTCGGGCTCGACGACCACCCCTCCCCTGGCGACGTTGACCAGCACCGCCGTCGGCTTCATCTGGCGGAAGGCGTTGCGGTCGATCATCCCCGCCGTTGCCTGTGTCAGCGGGCAGTGCAGCGAGACCACGTCGCTCTCCGCGAGCAGCTGGTCGAGCTCGGCGAAACGGACGCCGAGGCGCTGCTCCTCGTCCGACCTCAGCCGTGTCGTCTTGTTGTAGAGCACGTCGCAGCCGAAACCGGCCAGCAGCCGCGCCACGTTCTTGCCGATGGCACCGAAGCCGACGATGCCGACGGTCTTGCCGCTGAGCATCAGCGGCGAGCTGTTCGACCAGTTGCGCCACTCGCCGTTCTGGAGGCGGCGGTGGCCGTGAGCGACATGGCGTAGCGCACCGATCATCAGACCGATGGTGAACTCGGCGACGGGCACCGCATTGCTGCCGGTGGTGCGGGCGACCTTGATGCCGAGCTCGCGTGCCGTGTCGATGTCGAGGTTGTCGACGCCGACGCCCCACTTGTGCAGCAGCTGCAGTCGTGTGGCGGCGCGCAGCACGTCGCCGCTCACCGCCACCTGGCCGGACACGGCGAAGTCGGCGTCGGCGATGATCTCGGCCAGATGGGCGTCGGTCCGTTCGGTGGCGTGCGACAACACGAAACCGCCGGGCAACAGCGCCCGCAGACGCTCGGCCGATGCGTCGTTGATGGCGTCGAGCACGACGATGCGATGCACGCCTTCGCTCATGTCCTCCGCGGTGTCCCCCATCACAGACCCGAGAAGCGGACGCCCTCACGAGCGAGCCCGCCCGCGATCGCGACGGGAGTGCCGTCGGCGCGCCAGCAGGCCGCACCGGTGAGTGAGCCGTCGTCGTCGAACGAGATGGCACTCATGCCACCGGCGACCCGGCCCACTCGTTCGACGTCGTGGCCCCGCTCACGCAGCCCCACCTCGACCGACTCGGGGAACGACTTCTCGATCTCGACGACGCCGCCCTGGGTCCACAGTCGTGGTGCCTCCACCGCCTGTTGAGGCGTCATGCCGTGGTCGATCAGGTTGACGATCGCCTGGAAGGCCGACGGGAAGATGCGCAACGCACCGGGCAGGCCGAGGGCGAAACGGATCTGCCCGTCGCGACTGACCATCATCGGCGCCATCGACGTGAACACCCGCTTGCCCGGCTCGATCGACAACGCATGGCCGGGGTGCGGGTCGAAGTTGTACATGTAGTTGTTGGCGATCATGCCGGTGCCGGGCACCTCGACGCAGGCGCCGAACAGGCCGTTGATGGTCTGGGTGGTCGACATCACGTTGCCGTCGGCGTCGGCTGCCGTGACGTGGGTGGTCGACTTCGAGTCACCGAGGACGCCCGGACCCCACGGCTGCGTCGACTCCATCGAGATGAGTGCCGCTCGTTCCTCGGCGTAGGCCTTGCTGATGAGCCGTTCGACCGGCACGTCCACGAAGGCCGGGTCGGCAGTGGCGACAGAGCGGTCGGCGAACGCGATCTTCAGCGCCTCGGCCAGCAGGTGTGACGACTCGGGGGTCGCGAACCCGAGTGCACCCATGTCGAAGTGTTCGAGCAGGTTGAGCATCTGGGTGACGTGCACACCCGCCGATGCAGGCGGGGGCGGACCGTAGACGTCGAATCCGCGATACGTCCCGTGGATCGGTTCACGTGAGACCGGCTGGTGCGAGACCAGGTCGGCGGCGGAGATGATCCCGCCCCGGGCGGCGATGGCATCCACGAACGTCCGCCCGAGTTCGCCTGCGCTCAGCGCCGCGGCACCGTCCCGTCCGATGGCCCGCAACGTGTCGGCGTACTGCGGTCGCGACAGGCGTGTTCCAGCGGCGATCGGTGCGCCATCGGGCAGGAACGTCGCAGCCAACCCAGGGTCGCCAGCCAGGTCGGCCGCCGTGTCACGAACGCAGTCGACCAGGTACGGCGTGACGGTGAAGCCCTTCTCGGCCAGCCGGATCGCGGGTTCGACGGCGTCGGCGATCGAGATGGTGCCGTGCGCCTCGAGCGCTGCGCACCATGCCGCCAGCGCTCCCGGAACCGCCACGGCCAGACCGCCGACGACGTTCTTCCGCCCGACGGTGTCGCGACGTGTGGCGAGCTCCTCGGAGATCGTCTCGTACATGTCGCCGGTCGCGGCGAGCGGTGCGGCGCTGAGCCCGTCGACGATCGAGTGCGTGCCGTCAGCCCGACGAACGTGCGCCACTCCGCCACCGAGCACCCCGACCATCATCGGTTCGACGACGGTCAACGCGAACAGTGCCGTCACCGCGGCGTCGATCGCGTTGCCACCGTCCAGCAGGATCTCGACCCCAGCGGCCGACGCCCGCGGGTGGTTGGTGACGATCATCCCCTTCGACCCACGAGCGCTCTGCTTCTCGCACTCGAAGGTGAACGGGTCAGGCGGTGCTGCGTCAGATCGGAAAGCGGCAGACGATGAGGCCATGGCCCACTATCGCAGGCCAGCCCCCACGAAGCTCCGGGTTCCACTTCACCGGCCATTCGGACACGTTCCTCGAACGCGGTGCAGGCCGGCGGTCGTCGAAGTCACGCAGACAGTCGTGACCGACCACGAACGTCAGCTTGAAGGGCCAATCGGCCCGCATCTCGGTGCGCAGCAGCGCAGCTCGCAGGCCCCCCCGAGACGTACCAGAGCGACGTCCCCCACGGCTCGAATCCGATCTCTTCGAGCGGTCGGCGGACCCGTTGTCCGAACAGATCGTCGAAGTCGGCCGCACGCACGTACCGACTCTCGCCGCTTCACCCCGCAGGATCCTGAGCAGCTCCGCTCAGGACGCGGCCGCCCGTCGGACTTGTTCGGGCGTCTCGCCCGTCCAGCTCTGGAAGGCCCGGTAGAACGAGCTGGTCTCCTCGTAGCCGAGCAGGAACGCGATCTCGGCCGCCGACAGCGACGGGTTCCGCAGATAGTGACGGGCGAGCTGCTCGCGGGTCGAGTTCAGGATCTCCTGGTAGCTCGCGCCCTGTGCCCTGAGCTGCCGGTGGAGGGTGCGGGTGCTCATCGCCAGCTCGGCTGCCACCTCGGGCACCGTCGTCCGCCCGACCGGCA
>JAHDHM010000069.1:3536-8482 GCA_020631315.1 Acidimicrobiales bacterium | reverse complement strand
TGATGACCACCCCAATTCGCCGACAAAATTCACTCGAGCAACACGGCGCCGACACGGTCGCCGATCGGCGCGTCCAGCTCCAGGTCGGCGAGGCGGCGCCGCAGCTGCGGTTCGAACGCCTCCCAGATGGCTTCGTTCGCGGTGAGGAACGGACGTGCCGCATCGACCGCCGCGAACACCACAGACAGGTGGTCGGCTGCCTCGATGTCGACGCCCAGGTAGTCGCGATACGCAGCCGCATCGGCAGGCGGTGACGGTGTCGTCATCTGCAACGGCACCACCCGCTCGCGGGTGCCGACGCGTGCGAGTGCCACCCAGAACAACAACTCGGTCAGGTTCATCGTGTCCGGAGGATGGTGGCCCGACGGCCAGTCGAGACCGATGGTCGTTCGGTCGTCGGCGACGTCGACACGGATCTGCAGCGGGCCGACCAGGCGCTTGTAGATCGCCATTCGATGGGCCGCCGTGTTGAGATCGGCGCTCATCGTCGCCGCGAACATCGACGGGCTGAACACACCAGGAGCGAACGCCTGCTCGACGAGCAACGGGAGGTTCGGGTGGTCCACCTCTGCCTCGAGCGAAGTCCACAGCGCAAAGAACTCGTCGGCGGTCAGCCACACCGGCCGGCCCGACAACAGGTCGGTACGCAGCCCGGCCCGACGCAACACCGCGGCCGGGCTCACCCCCATGTCGACGAGCAGGGCGCGAACCCCGGGCTCGAGTGCGTACTTCGTGCGCATGTTCGCCCTTCCCCTGCGCGGCTCGGTCCCGGGAAACGTAGCGAAGGCACCACGCTCGACGGATGCCCGATCGTGCCATCGCGCTCGCAGACTCGGCCACGCTCTCGCCTGGGACAACTACCTCGGCCACCTCGGGGGCAACGTGCCCGAGTACGCGTCGCCCGCGCTGCGCACCGAGCTCGCCGTGTTGCCACCGACCATCAGCTGGGTCGGCACCGTCGAACCGTTCCGTGACGAGACCATCGCTTACATGGAAGCGCTCGAGGCGGCCGGCGTACCGACACGCTTTCGGCTGTTCGAGGGCGGGTTCCACGGCTTCGAGACCATCGCCACCAAGACCGAGATCGGCAAGGCAGCCGTCGAGTTCGAAGGCGCCGCCTTCGCCGACTTCTACGACCTCTACCTCTGAGCCGATCGAACCATCGCCATCCAGCGGGGAGGTTTCACCGAACCGACGTCCGGGTAGTGACCCACCATGCGGCCACCAGACGTTCTCACACGCCCTCGTTTCGCCTCGGTGTCGGATCGTGCCGAAGATCGCCAAGTGCACTGGGTTGCGAGCGCCCTTGCGTCGAGTGCGGTGATCATGATCTTCGCGGCGGCAGCCGGCACCAGCGACGCCGTCGTGCTGGTCGCCCTCGCCTCGGCCAACGCCGTGGCCGTCGCGTTCGGCTGGACCCTCATCCTGTTTGCGTGGCGTCGTGACGACATCCGCCACCGGGCGCGACGCGCTCGATCCCTCCGATGACACCCACCGTCCCCGGCCAACCCACGGAGCGATCATGATCTCGTTCGGCCTCGTTCTCGCCGTCGGCGGACTCGCCACGGGCCGCACAGCCGCGGTCAGCATCGGTGTCGCTCTGGCGACGCTGGGCGTCGTGTTCTTCTTCGTCGATTCGCTCCAGCGTGCCGACAATGCACATCGCTGGTGAGACACCTGTCGCAACCCCTTGGAGGAGACATGACCACCACCCGAGTTCGCCGCGCAAGTGCGGCACTGCTCTTGGCCGCTGCGTCGATGGGGACGCTCGCCGGCTGCAGCGATGAGGACGGCGATGGTGCCCGCTTCGACGAAGAGATCCGCGACGTCGAGAACTCTGTCGACGACCTGGTCGACGACATCCAGGACGGTGCCGACGAACTCGAGGACGTGGTCACCACCGAGTTCGAAGAGATCAGTGACGAACTCAGCGACTGACTGGCGCACGCGGTGAAGCGACCTCATCTCGCTCAATCATCTCAGGGGAGCCAGTCGCCGACCGAGGAGATCGAAGCGACCGCTCGGGACATGATCGAGTCCTTCGTGTCTGCCGTACCTCGCATCGGAGTCGGTATCGGCTTGGTCCTGGTGGGCTACGTCGCCTCCCGAACGCTTCGATGGAGTCTTCGACGGTTTCTCTGCCGCCGACGGACCGAGAGCTTCGCCAACGTCATGAGCAAGCTCGCAGGCTGGATACTGCTCGGCGTGTTCGTGCTCGCTGCCACCGCCGCCGCCTTTCCCTCGGTGCAGCCGGTGGACCTGCTCGCAGGACTCGGGTTCTTCTCGGTCGCCATCGGCTTCGCATTCCAAGACATCTTGGAGAACACGCTGTCGGGCGTACTGCTGCTCATCCGTCAACCCTTCGAATCCGGGGACCAGATCGAGGTCCACGGCCAGACCGGAACGGTCGAAGCCATCACGATCCGCGAGACCCGGATCACGACGTACGACGGACAGCTCGTCGTGATCCCGAACCGCGACGTCTACAAGAACGTCATCCGGGTACAGACCCATCACGAGCATCGCCGCCTCTCGTTCACCGTCGGCGTCGCCTACGAGAACGATGCACCTGAGGCCTGCGCCGTCATCGTCGACGCTCTGAAGACGGTCGACGGCATCGTCGAGTCGCCGCAACCCGAGGCACTCGTCAGCCAGCTGGGTGTCTCCACCGTCGACATCGATGCACGATTCTGGTGTGCAGCGCCCCAGCACGATGCTCGGGTCGTCCAGGACGCTGCCATCGTCGCCGTCAAACAAGCACTCGACGCTCACGGTGTCGAGATGCCCGCCGACATCGTCGCCCTCCAAGCCACCCCGAGTTTCCGAGCTGCGATCCAAGGTGATGCTGATGTCACGCCCGGCGGCGGCCTGCGAGCCGGCGGCGCGTGACGAAGCGGCTTCGAGGAACCGGGCTGGCACGTGTTTGCGCAGCAGACACAGCGGGTAGGTCGACCTCAACGCCAGCCGAGGTACGGCGATGCGGGCCACTCCCCCGGGAGTGGTGCAGGGGTTCGAATCCCCCCGCTGGCACGCACATCGACCACGAGCCGAAGGAGACACCGATGGCCGGAGAAGCAGACCAGATCAAGGGCCGCCTCAAGCAGGCAGCAGGCGACCTGACCGACGACGAGTCGCTCGCCGCCGAGGGCGAGGCCGACGAAGCGGCCGGCGAACTCAAGAGCAGGATCGACGAGCTGAAAGACCGAGCGAGCTCGAAGCTCGACGGCATCGCCGACACACTCTCGGACAAAGTCGACTCCCTCCGCGACTGACAGCGTCGACTCCCTCCGCGACTGACAGCACTGCGCCCCCGAAGCCGGGGCTGTCAGTCCGCCATCGACCGGCCCACCGTCCCCTGGGACGACGGGCCGGTCGTTCTCATACCTGGCACCGACTGGAAACCCGAACAACCCCCGCTCGCGAGGAGTCGCTCGTCCCATGACCTCCACGACATCTTCCCGGCCCACGTCGGACCTCTGGCCTCGAAGCCGGCCAGCAGCGCGAGACGCGATCTCTCAGGCCCAACGAGATCGGTGCCCCGGTGGAAGACGTCGGTTCGCTACATGAACAACGAGCCCCCGGGTGGTTGTCGCCGAGCGTCACGACGCCGGTGTGTGCAACGCCTCGAGGAGCACGTCCGCGTAGAACGGCGGCCACGGTGAACTGTCGGCTACTGCCGTGTGCGCGGCTTCGGCGTTCATCAGCAACTGCACGAGCCGGCTCCGCGTCGGCAACGTTCCTGCTCGATCCCACAGGCGGGCCTGGAGGTAACCGGCGTACCACAACGGCCATTCGGGATCCCCTCCGTCGGTCTCGATGAACGCCTGGTGATGGTGGTGGCCCGTCTCGACGAGCAGTTCGGCGAGCTCTTGCTTCGAGATGGCGGAGTGGTCGGTCATGATGGTCGTCCGTTCGGTGAGATCCCGGCGACAGGTGGCTCGGGTGGATCGCTCCATGTTGCCCCGTCTCGCCGACACACGGACCACCGCGTGATCTCCGGCGACCGTCGCCTGCACGTAGCCGACGGCCGCACGCGACTCGTCAACGCGAACGATCCAGTTCAGCCAACGTTCGCCCTCCCTGCCCGGCCCCGAATTCTGGCGGTCGTACCGTTCGGCCAGCTCCAGAGGCAATGGCGCACGGCCACCCGTGAAGTCGTGCAGCCGCTCGTCGGCGAGTACGGCGACCATCTCGTCCGCGTGCTGAGGACGCAGCGGTTCGAGGGCCAGCCGCAGGGTGTCCAGCGGTTGGCCGGTGTGGCGAGGTCGCTGTACAGCCATGCGGCGAGGATAGGCTTTCGCCATCAGAGCCAGCCGAGGTACGGCGATGCGGGCCACACCCAAGGGTGTGGTGAAGGGGTTCGATTCCCCCCGCTGGCACGCGAAGCCCGATTGCGATGCGAGGGCGCCGTCAGGAACGCTGATGCAGGACTTCATCGACGTCGACGCCTATCTGGCAGCCTCCACGCGATGGCCGCATGAGATCGCGGCCATCCGTCCGATCCTGCTGGGTTGTGGTCTCGACGAGCAGATCAAGTGGGGCAAGCCGTGTTACTGCCACGGTGACGCCAACGTCGTGCTGCTCCAGGAGTTCTCGGACCACCTCGCCGTGATGTTCTTCAAAGGGGTGCTCCTCGACGATCCCGCCGGCGTGCTCCACGCCCAAGGACCGAACACCCACGGCCCGAAACGCCTGCGCATCACCTCGGTGGCCGACGTCGCCACCCTGGCCGGCAGCGTTGCCACCCTCGTTCGTGACGCAGTCGCCCACGAGGTCGCCGGAACAGAACTCCCCGAACGACCCGACGAACCGCTCGTCGCGGAGCTCGCCGAGCGTCTCGCATCAGACGACCTCCTGGCCGCGGCGTTCCACTCCCTGACTCCGGGTCGGCGCCGCGAGTACCACCTGCACGTCGCCGGCGCAGTGAAGGCCGCGACCAGAGAGCG
>JAHDHM010000069.1:3227-3526 GCA_020631315.1 Acidimicrobiales bacterium | reverse complement strand
CCTCGACGGCAAGGGGCTCCGAGACCGATAGTCCCGGACTCCTCAGACCTTCGACTCGGCGGTAGGCGTCGAGTGTCTCGGACAACGCGGTGGACTCCTCCGAGGCCCCGCTGACTGCCGCGCAGGACCAGCTGAGCGCAGAGGTCCTCTAATGGCCCCGAATGCCCGTCCTCGGTAGCGGTAGCGGCATGAACCGCCTGACGGTCTGTTCAGACGGCGTCCGGTCGGGTCACGCCGGGTCCGTCGATCCGGCACGCCCACACCATCTCGCCCTCGTCGTCGAGGGTTCCGGTCGGACG
>JAHDHM010000069.1:0-3217 GCA_020631315.1 Acidimicrobiales bacterium | reverse complement strand
GCCACCCGCTCCGAGGCGCTGTGGCCCACGGCGATGTGCGCGGAGCAGCTGGCGACACCGAGCTCGCCGAGGTGATCGAGCATCGCTCGGCTTGCCTCGGTCGCACAGCCGACACCCTGGAACTCGACGCCGATCAACCAGGCGACGACGGCGAGGTCACCCGTGACGGTTGCCTGTACGAAGCCGATCGCGGCTGTCGATTCGTCGTGACGCACGATCCAGTTCAGCCAGCGCTCACCGGCTCGGCCGGGCCCTGCGACCTGCCGGTCGTAGCGTTCGGCCAGCTCGTCGGCCGTGGGTGCGCGGCCACCGGTGAAGTCGTACAGCCGCTCGTCGGCGAGTACGGCGACCATCTCGTCAGCGTGGCCACGACGCAACGGTTCGAGCGTCAGCCGCTCACTCGTCAGCGAACGACTCACACTTCCGCGTTCGATGCGCCTTGCTGTGCTTCGGCGCGGCGCCGGGCTCCGTCGAGATCGGCTCCGGCGCGCAGCAGGGTGCCTCGAAGGCTGCACTCGGCGATCTCGACCGGAGGCGCGACCTCGGTCACGATCATCTCCACCAGCTCCCGGTACGTCCTGCCGGCTTCGGACTCGGGCTGGTCGATCGAGACCGGGATGCCCGCGTCACCGTTCGCTGCGACGGCAGGGTCGAGCGGAACGGAGCCCAGGAGCGGCACGCCGATGTCCTCCGCGAGCCGTGCGCCGCCTCCCGAACCGAAGACCGCGGTGACCGTGCCGTCGGGGTTGGTCGACGGACCCATGTTCTCGATGACGCCGGCGACGCGCAGGTACCCCTTGCGGGCCATGTCGGCGGCTCGCGCAGCGACCTGTTGGGCGGCCTTGGCCGGGGTGGTCACGATCAGCACGTCGGTCCTCGGTAGCATGCGGGCAAGACCCATCTGGATGTCGGACGTGCCCGGGGGCATGTCGATGAGCAGATAGTCGAGCTCACCCCACTGCACGTCTTCGATGAAGTGCTGCACGGCGCGGTTGAGCATCAGCCCGCGCCACATGATGGCCTCGGTCTCGTTGGTCCCCGAGATCGACCCCATCGACACGACGCGCAGCGCCCCGTCGCCGACCGGCTTCTCGACGGGCTTCATGACGGCCTTGCCCTCGCCGGCCCCTTCGCCCTCGATCTCGGTGTCGAGGCCCAGGAGTTGCGGCATCGAGAAACCACCGACGTCGGCGTCGAGGACGCCGACCAGGTAGCCGCGCTCGGCCAACAACACCGCGAGATTCGCCGTGACCGTGGACTTGCCGACGCCGCCCTTGCCTGACGCGATCGCGAGGATGCGGCAGCTCGACGGAATGTCGGTCTCGAGCGCGTTGTCGCGTGCCTTCCAACGGGCCCGCGCCATGACGTTGCTGCGCTCGGCAGACGACATCTCGCCGAAGTGCACCTTGACGACGTCGATGCCCGGGAGTGAACCCACGCGGGCTTTGGCATCGCGCATGGCACGGTCGGCGCTGCGTTCGAGCACCCTCACCATGCCGAGGTCGACGATGTTGTCGCCGAGCTCAGGGTCGATGACGCCGCGCAACGCGTTCATGATCGCAGTGACGTCGACGTCGTCGCCCTCCACGCGGGGATCGGCGACCTGCGGGACCGGCGGTGCGTCACCAGCGCGGTCGACGGCGTCGCCGTGGTCGTTCGACGATGCCTCGGTGGTCACATCATCCCCAGTTCGAGTCGGGCGACATCGGACAGGCGCGACACGTCCCACGGAGGATCGAAGACCAGCGTGACCTCGACCTCCTCGACACCGGGCAGGACGGCGACGGCCTCGTGGAGGTCCTGGCGCATGATGTCCCCCATCCCGCAGAACGGGGCGGTGACGGACATGTCGATCTCGACCCTCGTGTTGCCGCTCGGCAGTTCGGACGCGTCGACCTTGTACACGAGGCCCAGCTCGACGATGTCCACCGGGATCTCCGGGTCGTACACGGTGGCTGCGGCCGTCCACACGGCATCGATGCTGAACTCGCCGTCGGCCACCTCGCGCACCGAAGCGGCGTCGATGAACCCGAATTCGACCGAGTCCGCAGCAGTGAGTCGAACCATCTCACCGTCGCCGGTGGTGACGGTCGCCGTGGTGCCGAGCGCCTGCAGCAGCGTGACCTCCTCGCCCTCGGCGAGCACGGTGGGGGTACCCGCCGGAATCACGGTGGCCTTGGCGTCGCGTGGCATGCGGAAGGCCCGTGACCGTCGGATGTCGACGTTCGCCTCACCCATGGTCATGCCCCAGCCGCTGAGCGATCCAGCTCCGCAGCACGTCGTCGCGGAGGTCGTCCATCACCTGGTCGGCGAAGCCGTTGATGAGCAACCGCCGAGCCTCGGTCTGGCTGATGCCTCGTGTACGCAGGTAGTAGAGCGCGTCTTCGTCGAGCTCACCGACCGTGGCACCGTGCTGGCACGAGACCTCGTCGGCGAGGATCTCGAGGCGCGGCATCGTGTTGACCTCGGCCTTGCGGGACAGCACCAGGTTGTCGTTGGACTGCACGGAGTCGGTGCCGTCGGCGCCGGGTCGAACGTCGACGCCACCGTTCCAGACGCCGGTGCTCTCGTCGTCGAGCACGCCCCGATAGGACTGGTTGCTCGTGCAGTTCTCGACCGCGTGGACCACCGTGATCTGCTGGTCGAGCGTCTGGCTGCCGAACCCGAAGTACAGGCCGGAGAGATCGGCGTGGGCCCCCTCACCGGCGAGGTACACGTGATACGAGACACGCCCGTAGTCGGCTCCGAGGTTGAAGAGTCGGGCCTGGAACTGGCTGCGGGCCGACTGGACGACATCCACCCGAGCGAGGTGGATCTGCGACGCCGGCAGGTCCTGCAGCACGATGTGTTCGAGGTTGGCGTCAGCATCCAGCGTGATCTCGGTCCGGACGTTGGAACCGCCGGCCGACTCGCCGCCGCCGAGACGGGTCTCGACCACGGTCGCCGAACCGCCCGCAGCCACCTCGATGACCACCCGGCTGGCGGACGCGGCCTGCGCTTGCTCGGGCACGACCACGTCCACGATGTGGATCAGCTCGTCGACTTCACCGGCGATGCGCACCAGCGCACCGTCGGTCCCGAACGCTCGGTTGATGATCGAGAACGCGTCTTCGGGTGCGTCGTAGACACGCTGCAGCAGGTCCGCGGCCTCGTCGGGAGCGTCAGCGAGACGGTGGATCTGGACGCCGGCCGGCAGACCGGCGGCGTCGGCTACCTG
>JAHDHM010000068.1 GCA_020631315.1 Acidimicrobiales bacterium | reverse complement strand
TGATTGGAGGGATCGGTCGCAGATCTTGTTGACTGTGGGCATGCGTACGTACGACAAGCTCTACATCGATGGCGCCTGGGTGACCCCTGACGGCACCGACACCATCGACGTCCACCACGCCCACACCGAAGAGGTCATGGCGACCATTCCGTCGGGTTCGGCTGCCGACATGGACCGTGCCGTCATGGCCGCCCGTGCCGCGTTCGAGGGTTGGGCCGCACGCGACGTCGAGGAACGCGCCAAGGACGTCCAGCGCATCGCCGAAGGTCTCCAGGCCCGCGAGGCCGAGCTCGTCGAGGTGATGAGCGGCGAGGTCGGGATGCCCGCCGGTCTCACCAAGGGCATCCAGGTCGGCCTCCCCGTCGGCACCACGATGAGCGTCGTCGGCATCGCCAAGGACTTCCCGTTCGAGGAGCAGATCGGCAACTCGCTCGTCGTGCGCGAGCCCATCGGCGTCGTCGGCTGCATCACCCCGTGGAACTACCCGCTCCACCAGATCATGGCCAAGGTCGCCCCGGCGCTCGTGGCCGGCAACTCGGTCGTGCTCAAGCCCTCTGAGGTCGCCCCCATCAACGCGTTCATCCTCGCCGAGGTCGTCGACGAGGTCGGTCTCCCGGCCGGTGTCTTCAACCTCGTGACCGGCGAAGGTCCGGTCGTCGGCCAGGCCATGGCCGAACATCCCGAGGTCGACATGGTGTCGCTCACCGGTTCGACCCGTGCCGGCAAGGCCGTCACCGAAGCCGCTGCGGCCACCGTGAAGCGTGTCCACCTGGAGCTCGGCGGCAAGTCGCCGAACGTCATCCTCGAAGACGCCCCGTTCGACAAGGCCGTCGGTGGCGGTGTGTTCGCCTGCTACCTGAACTCCGGTCAGACTTGCACGGCCAAGACCCGGATGCTCGTCCCGAACAGCCGCATGGACGAGGCTGCCGAGATCGCCGCGCAGGCTGCGGCCAACCTGCCGCTCGGCGATCCGTCGGACCCGTCGAACATGCTCGGCCCACTCGTTTCGCAGGCCCAGTGGGACCGTGTACAGGCCTACATCCAGAAGGGCATCGACGAGGGCGCCACGCTCGTGTGCGGTGGCCTCGGCAAGCCCGAGGGTCTGGAGCAGGGCTACTACGTGAAGCCGACCGTCTTCGCGAACGTCACGAACGACATGACCATCGCCCAGGAAGAGATCTTCGGCCCGGTCCTGTCGATCATCGGCTACGAGGACGAGGACGACGCCGTCCGCATCGCCAACGACACCATCTACGGCCTCGCCGCAGCGGTGACCGGTGGCGATCTCGAGCACGCCACCAAGGTCGCCCGCCGCATCAAGGCCGGCCAGGTCGACGTGAACAACGGCTCGTTCAACGCCGTCGCTCCGTTCGGTGGCTACAAGCAGTCCGGCAACGGTCGCGAGCTCGGCAAGTTCGGCCTCGAGGAGTTCCTCGAGATCAAGTCGATGCAGCTGCCTGCCTGAATCGTCGCTGCGAGTTCGCGACACCTTCGGTGTCGCTCATACGCAGATTCGTCGCTGCGCACTTCATGTGCTGATCGAACCGCCGTGTCGCTCTCTTCGTGGAGCGATGCGGCGGTTCGTCGCGTTCGAAGGTCCCCACCCGCGAGGACGTCACACCCCTCTCATAGGGTCAGCTACATGATCTCGCGCTGGAGTGGCGACCTTCTGGACTCCGATGCGCAGGCCTTGGTGAACACCGTGAATACGGCCGGGGTCATGGGCAAGGGGCTCGCGTTGCAGTTCAAGCACGCGTTTCCGGAGAACTTCGAGTCGTACGCGGCGGCGTGCTCTCGGGGCGAGGTTCGGCTCGGTGAGATGTTCGTCGTACCTCTGCTCGAGCCGTCGGCGACTCGCTACGTCGTCAACTTCCCGACCAAGGCCCACTGGCGGTCGAAGTCCAAGCTCATCGATGTGGTGACAGGTCTCGAGGCGTTGATCGACGTACTCGATGACCTGCACATCGAGTCGATTGCCATTCCTCCGCTGGGCTGCGGACTTGGCGGGCTTCAGTGGTCCGAGGTCGAACCCCTGATCGAGCAGCTGCTCGATCGGCTGGATGTCGACGTGCGCATCTACCCGCCGGTCAGCTGACCTGGTGGCTGCGTTCAGCGGCGGAGGTAGCGCTGGGACGACATGCGGCGGGGTGGGGTGCCGCGTTCGAGCTGGTCGGTGAGACGGTCGAGCTCGACCTCGAGGCTCTCCGCCTTGCCCCGGCCCGAGATCATCGTGGCCACACCACCGGCGCCCACGGCGATGAACCCGAGCGAGGTGATCGGCGTCAGGTACAAGCCGGTCAGCGTCACACCAGTCCCGGCCGCACCCACACCCGCCAGGGCACCGCCCGTCCGCATACGACGACGGCGATCACTCGAACGATCGACCTCGATGTGGACCATGCTGCGTGGCGGACCATCCGACCCAGGGATCGCGACGACGCTGGCCCGCACCGCATCGGCGGCTCCGAGGCCGCCCATGCCGGTCGCACTCCCGACGCGGCGGGCAGCGCGTCCGACGATGTCGCGGCGCTTGATCCATTCGCCGCTGCGTTCGTTGGTCTTGCGGCGACGAAGCCGATGTGCACGACGCAGCCACTGGTCGACCAGATCCATCGCAGCTGCCGGGTCACCGGGCACCTCGACGGTGCGTGTGAGCGTGCCCGAGCCGAAGAGTCCGCCGGTTCGTTCTGGCTGGCCGTGTTCGTCCTGGCCGAGAGCTTCCATGGCGATGGCGGTGCGAACGGCCTCGGGCGACAGGCCCGCTTCCTTGGCTGCGGCCATGACCGACTCGGCCGAGTGGCCTTTGAGCGCAGCCCGCTCGGGCGGCTCGAGCTCGGCCGCACGCCGCAGGATGCGGTCGACCGTGGCGTCGTCGAGCTCTCCGTCCATGGATGGATCCTACGTTCGGCGCTCCGGCTCGGCACCTGCGCCTTCTGCTGAGGAGTTGGTCACACTGCCCGAATACGAAGGGCGGCGGGACACCTCAGCACTAGCCTCGCAGTGCAGAGGGGGAGACGTGGCGAGCACGTTGGCCGGGTCGTCCGGCACGGACGACACCAACAGTTCCGACGACGCTGCGGTCGTCTCGACCGGCGACGGTCACGCGCCTCGCGTCTTCGTTCCCGGCATGAAGCTGCTGGGCGGCTACATCCGTACCCATCGCACGCCGTTCACGCTGGCCGTTCTCGGCGCCACGATCTTCTCGATCTTCTCCGTCGGCGGCACCGTGGTCCTCGGCCGGGTGACCGACGACATCGTCGTTCCTGGCTTCGAGAACGGCGCCGACACGGTCGACGGTGTGGTCATCGGCGCATTGGCGATCGTGGCGGTGGCGTTCGTGCGGGCCGTCGGCGTCGTGATGCGCCGCTTCTTCGGCGCCATGACGACAGACCGACAGCAGCGCACTTGGCGCCAAGAGCTGTCGGACCGGTTCGTCTCCGTCCCGATGTCGTACTTCCGGCGCAAGCCGACGGGCGAGCTGCTGGCCCACGCCGATGCCGACGTCGAGACCTCCACCATGTCCATGCAGGCGCTGCCCATGAGCACGGGCGTGCTGGTGCTGTTCATCGCCGCCTTCATCAGCCTGCTCACCGCAGACGTGTACCTGCTGATGGTGGTGCTGGCCTTGTTCCCCGTGCTGCTGTTCGCGAACCGGCTGTACAGCCACAGCGTCGTCGAACCCGCCGAGCAGGTGCAGGCCGCACTGGGCGACGTCAGCGCCGTCGTGCACGAAAGCGTTGACGGTGCGCTCGTCGTCAAGACACTCGGACGTGAAGACGCCGAGGTCGGCCGCCTCGAAGACGCGGCCCAACGACTCCTTGCCTCGCGCATCCAGATGGGTCGCTTGCGTGCGACGTTCGAGCCGACGATCGAAGCCATCCCGAACCTGGGCGTCATCGCACTGCTCGCCGTGGGCACCTGGCGGGTGTCGACCGGTGACACCACCGCCGGCGACGTCGTGCAGTCGATGCTGCTGTTGCAGATCCTGATCTTCCCGATGCGGGTGTTCGGGTTCTTCCTCGAGGAGCTGCCGCGCACGTTGGTGGCCGCAGCCCGCCTGCAGCGAGTCGTCGCCGAAGTGGACGACGTCGACGGCACTGCGGCTGTCGCCGCTGCCGACGGACCTGCGCACGTCGTCGTCGACGACGTGCAGTTCGCCTACGGCGGCGACGTGATCCTCGACGGTCTGTCGTTCGAGGTGCGTCCGGGCGAGATCGTCGCCCTCGTCGGCGCGACCGGCTCGGGCAAGAGCACGATCGCGCAGCTGCTGTTCCGGCTCGCCCGGCCGACCTCGGGCTCCGTTCGGCTCGACGGCGTCGACATCGCCGACCTGCGAGCCGAGGATCTGACGGCGCAGGCGACCCTGGTGTTTCAGGAGTCGTACCTGTTCGCCGACGAACTCCGTTCGAACATCGACCCCGACGGCACGTTCGGTGACGAGGCGATGCGTGCCGCCGCCCGGCTGGCCCGCGCCGACGGATTCATCTCCGAGATGCCGCAGGGCTACGAGACCGTGGTCGGCGAGCGGGGCGTGACCTTGTCCGGCGGCCAGCGTCAGCGGGTGGCGCTCGCCAGGGCACTGGTGCGACGCCCGCGGTTCGTGTTCCTCGACGACGCCACCTCGGCCGTCGACCCCACCATCGAACGGGAGATCCTCGACGGACTCGGCGTCGACCTCAAGACCACGACCCTCGTCGTGGCGCAGCGACTGTCGACCCTCCGGCTCGCCGACCGCGTGCTGTTCCTCGAAGGCGGCCGGATCGCCGCTTCCGGTACGCACGACGAACTGCTCGAGGTGCCGTCGTATCAGGCGCTGGTCTCGGCCTACGAGGACCCGGCATGACGGCGAACCTGCACGACGGTGAAGCGGCAGCCGACGACATGAACGCCGACGACGCCAATCCGGATGAAGAGGGCGCGCTGTCGCTGCTGCGCCGGGGCATGGGCGTCACACCCGAACTGCAGAAGGGCATCCGGCTCACCATCGGTATGGCCCTTGTCGGTGCCGCGGGCAAGCTCGCCATCCCGGTGCTCATCCAGCAGATCGTCGATCGGGGCCTGTCGGACGGCGACGACTACGACGCCGGCTTCGTACTGCGAGCGTGTGCCATCGCCGCAGTGCTCATCATCGGCGTCGGCATCCTGCAACGAGCCACGTTCATCCGGCTGATCATCGCCACCGAGAACACGTTGTTCGCGCTCCGGACCCGGGCGTTCGCCAAGATCCACCGGCTGTCGATCGCGGACCACAACGACACCCAGCGCGGTGTGCTGGTCGCCCGTGTCACGTCGGACATCGAGACGCTGGCCCGGTTCGCGCAGTGGGCGGGCATGGCGTGGATCATCAACCTGACGTTGATCGTCGGGATCATCGCCCTGATGTTCTTCTACTCGTGGCAGCTGACGATCGTCTCGCTGATCGTCTTCTTCCCGCTGGTGCCCATTTTGCGGGCGCTGCAGCGCAAGCAGCTGGCCGCCTACGACGCGTTCCGCTCACGGGTGGGCGAGACCCTGTCGGAGATGAGCGAGACCGTCGGCGGTTCAGCCACCATCCGGGCCTACGGCCTGACCGACCGGGCGAGAGCCCGCCTCGAGTACGTCATCGAGCGGCAGTACAAGGCCCGCATGCGGGCGGTGAAGTACTTCGCCCTCATGTTCCCGATGGGTGACGTGTTCGCCGCGGTGTCGATGGGCGCCGTCCTGATCGTCGGTCTCGAGTACGGACCGGGCTGGGGCCTCGACGCAGGCCGGATGCTGGCGTTCCTGTTCCTCGTGAACCTGCTGCTGCAGCCGATCGGCGAGATCACCGAGATCCTCGACATGACGCAGACCGCGGTGGCCGGCTTCCGGAAGATCCTCGGGCTGCTCGACCAGGAGATCGATCTGGTCGAACCCGAGGACGGGCAGCAGCTGCCGCGCGGCCCGCTGGCCATCGATGCCACGGGCATTCGCTTCGCCTACCGCGACGGTGTCGAGGTGCTCCACGGCGTCGACGTGTCGCTGCCTGCCGGCGCCAACGTCGCCATCGTCGGCGAGACCGGTTCGGGCAAGACCACGTTCGCCAAGCTGCTGTGCCGCCTCGCCGACCCGACAGGTGGCGAGCTGCTCGTCGGCGGCGTTCGAGTCGACCAGATCGACCCGGCCGCCCGCCGCGATCGCATCCGGATGGTTCCGCAGGACGGGTTCCTGTTCAACACGACCATGCGCGAGAACATCCGCTACGGACGGCCGGACGCGACCGACGACGAGATCATCGACGCCGTCATGACCCTCGGCCTGCACCCGTGGCTGGCCCGCACCCCCGAGGGGCTCGACACGAAGGTGGGGGAGCGCGGCGAGGCCCTCTCCGTGGGCGAGCGCCAGCTGGTCGCCCTCATCCGCGCTCAGCTGGCTGACCCGGGTCTGTTGATCCTCGACGAGGCCACCAGCGCCGTCGACCCCGAGACCGAGCGGGCGCTCAGCGGTGCGTTGGCTCGGGTCGCGGAAGGCCGCACCACGATCTCGATCGCCCACCGTCTGTCGACCGCCGAGGCCGCCGACCTGGTGCTCGTGTTCGACCAGGGCGATCTCGCGGAGTTCGGCCACCACGACGACCTCGTCGCCGCTGGTGGCATCTACCGGGGCCTCTACGAGTCCTGGATCGGCAACACCCGCGCCGGCGCCTGAGCCGAGTGACGGAGGCCGAGGGCCGCGGCGGTACGATCGTTGGCGCTCACTTCTCTCGGAGGATCCCGATGAACGCTCCCGTTCGCGTCGCCGTCACCGGTGGTGCCGGCCAGATCGGCTACAGCCTGCTCTTCCGCATCGCCTCGGGTGCGATGCTCGGCCCGGACCAGCCGGTCATCCTCCAGATGCTCGAGATCACCCCGGCACTCGGTGCGCTCGAGGGCGTGAAGATGGAGCTCGACGACTGCGCGTTCCCGCTGCTCGCCGGCACCGTGCAGAGTGACGACGCCAACGAGGCCTTCGAAGGCGCCGACTACGCCCTCCTCGTCGGCTCGATGCCCCGCAAGGCCGGCATGGAGCGATCCGACCTGCTGCAGGCCAACGGCGGCATCTTCACCGGCCAGGGCAAGGCCCTGTCTGACTCGGCCAACCCCGACTGCAAGGTGCTCGTGGTCGGCAACCCGGCCAACACCAACTGCCTCATCGCCATGCACAACGCGCCGAACATCCCGGACGCGAACTTCACGGCCATGACCCGCCTCGACCACAACCGTGCGATGGCGCAGCTGGCCCAGAAGACCGGCACCTCGGTCAACGACATCTCGAAGATGACCATCTGGGGCAACCACTCGGCCACCCAGTACCCGGACCTGTTCCACGCCGAGGTCAACGGCGCCAACGCCGCCGCCACGGTTGACGACCAGGATTGGCTCGACGGCACGTTCATCCCGACCGTCCAGAAGCGTGGCGCCGCCATCATCGACGCCCGCGGCCTCTCGTCGGCTGCATCGGCGGCGTCGGCCGCCATCGATCACGTTCGTGACTGGGCCATGGGCACCCCCGAGGGTGACTGGGTCTCGATGGCCATCCCGTCCGACGGCAGCTACGGCGCCCCGGAGAACATCATCACCTCGTACCCCTGCACCACCTCGGGCGGCTCGTACTCGGTGGTCCAGGGCCTCGATATCGACGAGTACAGCCAGGGCAAGATGGACGCCACCTGGGCCGAGCTGGTCGAGGAGCGCGACACCGTCGCCTCGATGGGCCTCCTGGGCTGATTCTGCGAACGTCGATGCTGTCGGGGTGAGCGGTCGTTTCGCTCACCCCTCAGCAGACCCCGTCAGCAACTACAGGCCGGCGTACCAGTCGTAGCCGCGCTCGCCCCAGTAGTCGCCGCCCTGTGAACGACGGAACTGGATCGTGCCGATGCGCTTGATCTGCTTGATGCCGTACTTGAGCGGCGTCGCCAGGCGCAGCGGAGCACCGTTGAGTTCGGCGATCGGGATCCCGAAGTTGTCGTAGGCGAGCAGCGTCTGCGGGTGGCGCATCGTCGCCATGTCGACGGACACGTAGTAGTCGCCGTCCGGTGTCTCCAGGTAGACGTCGCTGATGTCACCCGACAGCTGGTCCTCGTACAGGGCCATGAAGTCCGAGAACCGTGCGCCCTGCCAGTTGGTGACCTGGGCCCAGCCCTCGATGCACTTGTGCTCGATCGTCATCTCGTGCCACGGGAGGGCTTTGATGTCGTCGAGTGTGTGGGTGCCGAGCTGCTCGCCGTCGGGGCCGAGCACGTTCAGCTGCCACGAGTCCATGTCGAGCTCGTCGCGGATGCCGTGCCGCCCGTTGACCCGCAGGACCGACGCGTCGGAGATCGGGAACTCCTCGGCGAGGTGATCCTCACGGAACAGCGCCGACCAGATCGACTCGTTGAGCTCGTGGATGTCGCGCAACGGACCCGGTGTGCGGTTGTCCAGCTCGGCCGACTGCAGGTTGCGGAAGCCGACGAACCCGGCGACGGCTGCGACGCCGGTGGTCAGGAAACGGCGACGAGACAGCGACGCGTACTCGTCGATGGAGATCTCTTCGCGTTCAGCCATCGGACGGCGCTCCCTGGGACTGCATGGTCGGTTCTGGGTCGATGTCGATGACCTCGTACCCGGTGACCATCGACGAGAAGTTGCGCCGGCCCGCCCGGACGACCTGGAGGATGTGGATGACGAAGAAGAGGAAGAACAGGATCGTCGTCGTGAAGTGGATGAGCCGAGCGGTCTCGTAGCCGCCGAAGATGGTCACCAGGAACGACAGCTGCGTCGGCTTGAAGAGAGCGAAGCCCGTGGCGACGATCAGCACGCCCATCAGGATCACGACCGTGTAGCTCAGCTGCTGGGCGGCGTTGTAGTGGGTGTCCTTCGGCGGTGCTTCCTTGCGGAGGCGCAGGTCATGGAGGATGACGCCGGGGACGTTCTTGATCTGCTGCCGGGTCGGCACCAGCTGCCGCCAGCCGCCGGTGAACGCCAGGTAGGTGAGATACAACGCGCCGTTGATGGTGAACAGCCAGCCGAACGACAGGTGGAACGCCAGGCCGCGGGCGAGGCGGCGGTTGAGGCCGAGCGGCTCGTTGAACCAGTCCGGGAAGAACTTGAACAGCTCCCAGTCGAGGATGCCGAAGGCGAACACGTCCTCGGCCCAGTAGATCCGCAGACCCGACCAGATCATGATCGTGAGCAGCGGAAAGTTGATCCAGTGCATCCAGCGGTTGCCTCGCCGATGGCGAAGCACTGCCTTCTGCGTCGGTGCTGATGGCTCGGGAGCCGCCTCGTCGCGTTCCAGGGTTGCGGTCACGGGGCGGAAACGCAGCGAAGGGTCAGCGCCTTCCGAGGGGGCCCTGCGTTCCGATTTCGTTCACTTCAAGAACTTGCTCGTCGTGTTGTCGGCCAACAGCCGCCCGCCGGTCTGACAGTTCGGGCAGTAGTTGACGGTGTACTTGCGGTACTCGACGGCACGAACTTCGTCCTGGCACACCGGGCATGCTTCGCCGGCTCGTGCGTGGACGGCCGATGGACGGTCGGCGCTCTTCGACATGTCGTCGCGAGACCGGTCATAGGCGAGACCCTCGTCCACCTTGTGGCGGATCGACGCGTGGACGGCAGCGATGTCGTCGGCGCTGAGCTTCCCGGTGGTGGCGAACGGCGAGATCTTCGCGTGATGGCAGATCTCGTTCGCGAGGCGTCGGCCGAGTCCGGACAGGATCCGCTGGTCACGCAGGAAGCCGTGGATGCGCATCGAGTGTTCGGACATGAGTTCGGCGAGCTGCTCGACGGTCAGTTCGTCGGCGACGGGACCGAGGTCGTGCAGCGGTTCCTGCGCGACCGGGTCGCCCTCGAGCACCCAGACTCCGGCGCGACGCTCGGTACCGGGCTCGGTGAGCAGGAGTGCTGTGCCGTCGGCGAAGGTCCAGCGCGCCTGTCCACCGCGGGGCTTCTTCGACTGCTTCAGGTCGGGCAGGAGGCGGCCGCCCTGCATCAGATGCACGACGTGGGTGATCTCCCCGAAGTGCAGTTGGAGATACTTCGCGTGACTCGTCACTGCACCGAGCGGCACGCCGACGGAGTCCTCCGGTCGCGGCGAGAACGTCTTCAACGCAGTGAACGACAGTGCTCGGAACCCCGCCAGCTCGCGCCCGCCGAACTCCTCCGACAGGCGCTCGGCGTGCGCACGGATCTCGGGAATCTCGGGCATCGGCTCAGTACTCGGTCTGTTCCTGCACCTGCTGGAACGCTGCGTCGAGTGCGGCGATCGCTGCCTGATTCGCCGTCAGCTTCGTGACGTCGCCGCTGATGGAGATCCGGCCCTGCTGGAAGGCCTCCAGCGCGTTCATCTCGCCGGCGTGGACCTCGAGTGCGGTGCGATGGTCCTGGGTGAAGGCGACATCACTCGACGATGCGACCCCTGACTGCACGTACACCTCACCACGATCGAAGGTGATGAAGTACGCGACCTCGCCGTACGGCGTGTCGGTGACGACCTGCTGGAGCACCAGCTCGGTCTCGGCGCTCGCCGTGGCGAGCGCTTCGTCGTTGGAGGCCGCGTCGCGCACGGCGTCGATCCACTCGGGGGAGAGGTAGGCAACCACGGCGGTCAGCCTACGCTCCCTCTCGTGAACCCCGCCTCGGCAGACGACGAGCGTCCGAATCCAGCCCTCGACGTCGACCGCTGGTGGTTCGAGTGGGCCACGGCTGAGGGTCCGAGCGGCTGGGTCGACCTGCGGTGGTATCCGTCTCGCGAGCTGGCGGTGTACGCCTGTGTCGTGGTGCTCGGCGACGGTCGGCTCGTCGTGACCGTCGACGACGAGGTGCCGATGGCGACCCCCACACGTTCGCTCGAGTTCCGCCACGCAGGGCTGTGGGCACAACACGTGTGCGAGACGTCATGGGAGCACTGGACGGTCGGGCTGGAGGCGTACGGCACGGCCGTCACCGATCCGAAGGACGCAGCAGCTGCGCCGGCGTGGGGCGACCCGACCCCGATCGGCCTCGACGTGGAGTGGGAGGCAACGGCGCCGCCGGTCGACGGTGCCCAACCCTGCAAGGTCAGCGGCGAAGTGCTCGTCGGCCAAGAGGAGTACTGGGTCGACGCGACCGGCTGGAGGGGCCGCGGCGGACCACCAGAACGAGGAGCACGCCCGTCCGGTGCCGAGGTGGTGTCGGCGCCCGCAGCCGGCCGCTCACCTGAACCATGGCTCATCGAACGACAGCTCGTGCTCGGCTCCTCGCCGTTCTGGCTCGGCGGCTGACGGTCAGAACCAGGCTCGGCGGTCGCGCTCGGTCGCTGCGAGGGCCAGGTCCCTCACCCGCTCTGCGGTGGCGAGCGGCAGGAACGGCACCGTGACACCGCGGTCGGCGGTCCGGATCGTGACACTCGCGAGGCCTCGACGCCGCTGGTAGAGCGTCTGGGTGACGGCTGCGGCCTGAGTGCGTCGGAGTGCGAGTTCGCTGGTGGCGGTCGCGATCAGACCTCGTTCCAAGCGCAGGCCGAGCGGCGTGATCTCCCATGCCCATCGGCGCGTCCGGCGATGAGCCGCCCAGATCTGGAACGGCACACCGATGAGGCCGTCGAGTGCGATCGGCGACCACGAGAACGTGACGACCCCGACGCCGAGGAGGATCAGCAGGACCGGCCAGCGCCACCATGCGAAGGCGGCGGCGCGGTCGATGCCGCGTGGTGTCGAGGCGATCTGCACGTCGGGTTCGAGGACGAGGTCACGTACGGCGCCGAGCTCGTCGATGCGGATGCCGTCGACGCGGATCTCGTCGCTGTCGCCGGCGGTGGGCAGCCGCATGCTGCGCATGCCGGTGCGCTCCTGCGCCGGGTTCGTCGACGTCTCGAACTGCTGCACCCGCGTGATCGAGCTCGCCGTGCTTCGCCGGTCGAAGAGGCCCGACGAGCGACGCAGCGAGTCGCCATCGTGTTCGAGTGTCAATCGGAAGTCGCTGAACACGACGCTCAGGACCCGCACCAGCGCGGTGCCGAGTGCAGCGACCACGAGCACCACGACGACGAACATCGCGAACGCTCTGCCGGTGTCGAAGCTCGGCTGCGGCAGTGAGATGTCGAACCATTCCTCCAGCTGACCGCTCACGGCGAACAACGGGGCGAGCACGGCGAGGCCTGCCGACACCCTCGTGGTCAGGGCGGTGAGGATCAGCTCGCCGACGGTGCGTTCCAGGAGTGTGGTCGGTGCGGCCACCACCGGGGCCGGAGCGGCGGTCGGCTCGTGTTCGCCGGCCGGGAGATCGTCGGTGTCGTTCTCGGCCTCGACCGATCGAGCGGTCGAGGCGATGTCGCGGATCACCTCTGCGGTCACCCGATCCGTGGCGTGGATGGTCAGCT
>JAHDHM010000067.1 GCA_020631315.1 Acidimicrobiales bacterium | reverse complement strand
CTCATCATCGAGCGCTGGAGCATCGGCCAGATCGTCGTCGACGCGGTGCTCGCGCTGGCGATCATGCTGGTGGTCGACATGACCGCCACGCCGCTGTTGTGGGTCGCGTTGCTCGTGCCCGTCTTCGACGCTGCCGAATCCCACCGTGCCGCCGGCGCGATGATCACGTGGATCTTCATCAGCGTGCTGCACATCGCACTACAGCTCCAGATGGTCGACCCGGACTCCAGCTCCGGCGGACTGATGCGTATCGCCGTCCAGCAGGTCGTGGCCGTCGGCGCCATCGTGGTGCCCGCAGCCGTGGTCGCCAACCGTCTGCGCGTCGACGTCGCGGCCGCCGGATCCGCGCGCCTGAGCGCCGATGAACGCACCGAACAGCTCCGCCACCTGAGTCGCGCCGGTGAGTCGATGACCGCGGCACGGCGCCCGAGGGACGTGCTGTTCCACGCCGCCACCGTCGGCACCAGCCTCGGTCTCGACCGAGTCGACGTGTCGCACCGCCGACCAGGCCAGAGGTGGAACCTCGTCGTCGCCGACGGGGCCCCGACGACCATCGAGCCCAACGACGACCCAGTCCTTGGTTCGCTGGCGATCGGTTCGATCGAGATCGAACGGGTCGGCGAGACCCACGAGTCGAACCTGCGGCTGACCCAGGACGGCTACCTGGCCCGCGCCGTCGGTGCCTTCATGGCCGACGACGGCTCGACCATCGCGCTGCGGTCGTTCATGCGGTCGATCCCCGAACCCAACGCACCGCGGCTCGAGTCGTTCGGTCTGCTGTTGCAGCAGACGCGTTCCGCGTGGAACTCGACCGTCATGTACGAGAACCTCGCCAAGTGGTCGCAGCAGCTGGCGCACGACGCCAGCCACGACGCGCTGACCGGACTACCCAACCGCGGGCGCCTCTTCGAACTGCTCGGTGAGACCGAGATCCCCACGAGCTGCCTGTTGTTCCTCGACCTCGACGGCTTCAAGGCCGTGAACGACACCATCGGGCACGATGCGGGCGACCGCGTGCTCGAGACGGTGGCCGACCGGCTGCGCGGCATCCTCGGCGACGACGACGTGGCAGCACGTCTCGGCGGCGACGAGTTCATCCTCCTCGCTCGACCGTCGGACCTGTCGCGTGCCAAGTCGCTCGCGATCGACGTCATCGACGCCATCACCCAGCCGATCGACGTCGGCGGGACCATGGCCGACATCGGCACGTCCGTCGGCATCGCCGTGGGCCAGCCCGGTGAATCACCCGACGAGCTGGTCAGGCGGGCCGACCAGGCCATGTACAGCGCCAAGGGATCGGGTGGCCGGTGCTACCACGTCGCTGACATCGCAGCTCCGGCAGTCGATGACGCGAACTCGCCCCGACTCCGCAAGCGCTGACGTTCAGCGCCGCCCTGCGTCGTTCCCGCGAGTTCAGTCGTCGAGCGCGGCGATGATCGCGGCAGCCGCCGCGTCGAGATCGTCGCGATCGACCGACGTTGCGGCATTCGCGAAATCGAGGTCCGAGATGCCGAACATCGGCACCACGTGCACGTGGGTGTGGGGCACCTCGAAGCCGGCGATCATCAGGCCGACCCGCTCGGGGGAGAACGCAGCCTGAACCGCGTTGCCGAGACGCTTCGACACCGACATCAGGTGGGCAGCGAGGTCGTCCCCGAGTTCGATCCAGTGATCGACCTCCTCGCGGGGAACGACCAGCACGTGCCCACGTTGCAGCGGGTTGATCGACATGAACGCCACGCAGTGGTCGTCCTGCCACACGAACGTTCCCGGAATCTCTCCGTCGATGATGCGAGTGAAGATCGTCGGCATGCCCTCACTGTACGGAGGCGCGGAGCCGCAGGGGCGGCGGCGACAGTTGAGGCGCGGAGCCGCAGGGGCGGCGGCGACTGTGCCGTGTGTCAGGGGGTAGGTTCGGCTCGTGGCGGACAGCGACGGCAACACCAGCGTGCTCGACAGCAGGATCCTGACGATCCCGAACCTGATCAGCGTGATCCGGCTGTGCTGCCTGCCGGTCTTCGTGTGGCTGCTGTTCGGCCCTGAGAACCGGCATGCCGCAGCGTGGTTGCTCGGAGCGCTCGGCGCGACCGACTGGGTCGACGGATGGATCGCCCGTCGATGGAATCAGGTGTCGGAGCTCGGCAAGCTCCTGGACCCGATCGCCGACCGGTTGCTGTTCCTCGTCGGTGTCACGGCCATCTGGATCGACGGCTCGGTGCCGGCGTGGATCGCGATCGCGACGTTGGCGCGCGAGGCGCTCGTGTCCGTCACCGGCCTGATCCTCGGGGCACTCGGCGCTCGGCGCATCGATGTCACGTGGTGGGGGAAGACCGGCACGTTCCTGCTGATGTTCGCCTTTCCACTGTTCCTCGTCGGCAACAGCACCGCCGGGTGGGCTGACATCGGACTCGTGTTGGGATGGATCTGTGTGATCCCCGGACTGGCGATCCACTGGTACTCCGCAGCGGGTTACGTGCCCGTCGCACGGCAGGCGCTGCGAGAGGGTCGCGCCGCACGCGGCGAAGCGACGCCACCGCGGTAACTTGAGCCACATGAACGTGCCTGAGGACCTCCTGTACTCGTCGGATCACGAGTGGATCCGCCGCGAAGGAACCGACCGCGTGCGGATCGGTATCACCGACTACGCCCAGGACGCGCTGGGCGACGTCGTCTTCATCGAACTCCCAGAGGTCGGCAGAAGCGTCGGCGCCAGCGAGTCGTTCGGCGAGGTCGAGAGCACCAAGTCGGTGTCCGACGTCTACGCGCCGCTCGCCGGCACCGTGGTGGAGGTCAACACCGCCCTCGACGACTCGCCGGAGACGCTCAACGAGGACCCGTACGGCGACGGCTGGATCTGCGTGATCGAGCTCGCCGAGGGTGCTGGTCTCGACGGCCTCATGGACGCCGCTGCCTACGTCGAGCTCACCGAGGGCTGATCGTGTTCTGCACGAGCTGCGGCCACGAGAACCCCGTCGGCAGCCGCTTCTGCGCGAGCTGCGGACACCAGCTCGTCGCCGAGAGCGATGACCGGACGCTCGGCATGGCACCGCTCGGCGACGAGACCGCACCGGCGCCGGTCGCTGCTGCGTCGGCGCAGATGGTGGTCACCTCAGGCCACCGCAGCGGCTCGCGCTACCAGCTCCTCGGCGATCTGGTCCGCGCCGGCCGCCACCCCGACAGCGAGATCTTCCTCGACGACATCACCGTGTCACGTCGTCACGTCGAGATCCGAAGCGCCGATGGTGGCCACGTGGTGTCGGACGCCGGTTCGCTGAACGGCACCTACCTCAACGGACAGCGGATCGAGTCGGCACCGTTGTCCAACGGCGACGAACTGCAGATCGGCAAGTTCAAGCTGCTGTATCTCGTCGAGCGTGGCTGATGGCGCGCGAGCATCTGTCGATCGGCGAGGTGCTCGCTCTCCTGCAGACCGACTTCCCCGACGTCACGATCTCGAAGATCCGCTTCCTCGAGACACAGGGTCTGATCGACCCTGAGCGCACACCGTCGGGGTATCGGAAGTTCTACGACGCCGACATCGAACGTCTTCGCTGGGTGCTCACGCAGCAGCGAGACAACTTCTTGCCCCTGCGAGTGATCCGCGAACGACTCGCCTCCGGCGAACTCGACGGGCCCGCAAACGGCTCATCCGCTGCCGAGGCTGCGTCGGAGCCGACGCCCTCGGGTGGTGCCGATGGTTCCGGGCCCGCACCGGCCCCGTCGGTGGCGTCCGCAGTGCCCGCCCCAGCCACCCCGGTACCGCCGACGACCTCGACACCAGCACCGGGGTCGGTTGACGCCTACGGCACCGGCGGCCTGCTCGATCCGGGACCCAGCGCCATCACGCTGACGTTGGACGAACTGTCGTCCGCGAGCGGCCTGTCGCCCGTCGAGCTGGCCGAGCTGGAACGGTACGGCTGCCTCTCCAGCCGCCAACTCGGTCCGTCGACCTACTACGACGGCAGTGCGTTGGCCGTCGCCCGAATCGCCGCGAAGTTCGCGTCCTTCGGTGTCGAGCCGCGGCACCTGCGGATGTTCAAGACCGGCGCCGATCGCGAGGCCAGCGTGTTCGAGCAGGTGGTCATGCCGCTCGTGCGCCAGCGCAATCCGGCGGCTCGTCGTGCAGCGATCGACCAGCTCGAGGAGATGGCCGTGCTGGGCGCACGTATGCGCGTCGCGATGCTGCGCCAGGCCCTCGAGCACCATCTCGACCCTTGAGGAATCGGCCCGCGCAGAGCGGGTGAGCGCGTTCCACCGTTGCACTAGGGTCGGCGGCGATGGTCGAGATGGAACTGCTCGGCGTGCAGGTCGAACTGCCGTTCAACAGCCCGACGATGATGCTGCGTGAGTCCGATGGTGGGCGAGTGCTGCCGATCGTGATCGACGTGCCCGAGGCCCAGGCCATCGGGCGCGAGCTCGAGGGCGTCCGCATGGCTCGGCCCATGACCCACGACCTGATGGCGTCGGTGCTCGGGCTGCTCGAGACCGAGCTCGTGCGAGTCGTGGTCACCGAACTGCGGGACCGCACGTTCCACGCCGAGCTGGTGCTCAGCACCAACGGCCTCGAGCGCCGGATCTCGAGCCGGCCGAGCGATGCCATCGCCCTCGCGGTGCGCTCGGGCGCCCCGATCTTCGCGAGCGAAGCGGTCTTGGCCGAGGCAGGACAGATCGTCGAGCCCGTCGACGATGACCATCCCGACGACATCCTCGCCGGCGAGTCCGACGAGTTCGACGACGGCGCAGATCCCGACGAGCTGCTCGACGAGTTCAAGCAGTTCCTCGACGAGATCAACCCCGAGGACTTCGACGGCTGAGCCGGTCGGCGGCCTCGGCCGGCAGCCAGTCGAACGCCCGCACGCCGTCGTCGACACGGTCGATGCCCACCTCGTGCTGGCGTTCCCACAGCACCGGGTCGGTGTGCATCTGGTGGAACAAGTTCGCGATGTTCCACATCCGGTCCGACGGGTCGCCCCAGTCGAAGGCGCCGGTGCCGCGCAGGTCGTGGCCGGCCGTGCCTCCGGCCTCCTCCCAGATCGTCGGATGCGTCCCTGGGAAGACCACGTTGTTGTTGGTGCCGCGCTCGAACCACTCGGCCGACGAGGTCGGGAACTCCTCCATCCCTGACCCGTCAGGCGGTGCCGACCAGCCGCCGAGCGCTCCGAGTCGGAGATCGGCCGGTGCGCCGTCCCAGCTGACCGACGTCGGCCCGATGCCCACTCGTCCGATGGTCGACGGGTTCAGGTCGGTGGTGAGGTCGGTACCGATCAGCCGGTTGTTGGTGTGATCGAAGCGGTCCGGATCGAGGTCGCGTTCGACGTCGATCATGACGGGGTCCGAGCCGTGGCCGATCTGCAGTGCGATGAACGACGTCGCCCACAGAGCATCACCACCGGGCAGCAGCTCACCGAAGGTGCCGCGCAGCAGCCCGTCGTCGCCGATGCTGAGGTCGGTGAGCGCGTCGAGCTCCGGTTGCACTCCTGCCTGCTCGTGGATGGCGACGAACGAGTTCGCCGCGAACGTCAGCTCCTGGCGCAGCACCGGGTCGGTCGCGGCTGCGGCTGCGGCGAAGTGCACGAACGCGGCTCGGAGCTGGTCGTGCCCGGGGCCGAACATCGGTCGGCCGTCGTCGAGCCGGCCGTCGAAGAACGCCGCCAGCTCGTCGGGTTCGGTGACCGGCCCGTCGGCCCATCGCTCGACGAACGCGGCGTAGCGAGGAGCGATGTCACCGAAGATGTACTGGTTGCCGTCGGCGAGCTGCTGACGATCGCCGACGGAGGCGCTCGACAGCGTGTCCGGCAGGGCCGGCAGTTCGAGAACCGGCTCACCGATCAGCTGGGGCCGTAGCGAGTTGGAGGCCCACGGCGCCATCAGCATCCAGTTGGCACCGGTGTGTCCGGGGCTGGTCGGATCCATCGGGTCGGGCAGATCGGCGTTGAGCACCTCGTTCATCTCGAGTGCCAACAGCGAATACCAGGCGGTGATCAGCCGGTTGCGCTCACCGCCGCGCGACTCCGGCAGTGCGCCGATCACGAGCGACTGGCCGACGAGGTCCTCGACTCCGCTGAGGCCTGCCGCGGCCAGGGCTCGCACGCCGTCGTCGGAGACCAGCCGGACATCGAGCCCATCGGCGCCGGCGACCTCGTCGTAGGCGTGGGGGAGCCAGTCGAGGACCTGCCGGGTCCTCGCCGGCGAGTCCGCCCAGGCGTGCAGGTTCGCTCCCAACGCCACGACATCGGTCCAGTGGAGCGAACCGCCCGTGTCCCACTGGTCCAGAGCCCGATCATCGGAGAGTTCGAGGAGACCGAGCCGGTCGCCGTCGAGAAGGAACTCGAGCAGCGGGGTGCCCCTCGGGCCGAACCAGTTGCCGTCGATCGCGAGGCGCAGATCGTCAGCGGACACGTGACCGTTGTGCTCACCGTTCTTGGCCGCGTCGAGGCGGTCGAAGACCGCTGGGTCGATCAGCAGATCGGCGACTGCCATGAACGTCATGGCCTCGTCGAGATCGGCGACGGTGATCTCGCCGATGCCCTCCAGCTCCGACGTCGAGAACGGAACGGTGAGGCCCTGATCACTGCGGACGAGCGCCAGGTTCGTGAACCAGGTCGGGCTCGCAGCGAGGTGATCTGCGAGGCCCCCGAGCCACCCCGGAAGGCCTGCGTGTCGGGCCCTGTCCAACTCCTCGAAGCTCAACGCACCGTCCGGTTCATCCGACCCGGCGGCTTCGATCACGGGAAACCAGATGGCGAGGTGTCCGACGAGCGTCGCTCCGTCGATGCGAGCGGTGGTCGGTCGCGCTGCGTCGGCGATCAGGACCAGCAGCCCCGAACGGGTGGGGTCCGCCGCGAGCGCTGCGACGAGCTGTCGCCGCTCTGCATCGTCCATCGCCTCCCACCATGCGGAGAGCTCCGTGTCGTTCAGCAACGCCAGAGCGTCGGCGATCGAGCGCAGGTCGCCGGCAGAGAGGCCGTCGATCAGCGCGTCACCGACGAGGAGCACGGCATGGTCGACCATGCCGTGTCGCACGCCCGAGGTCGGGGCGGCTGGTCTCGGAGGTGTCGGCAGAGACGGCAGCGCGACGCGAAAGCCGGCAGCGAGGAGCGCCCGGCGCTGCAGGGTGTCGGCGGCGATGGACCAGCGCACCGCCAACATCTCGAGCTCGCTGGCTCGGGGAGCGTCGAGCCCGACGGCGCCCGCGGTGGTTCGTGCCCGTCGCGAGCTGTCGTCGGCGTCCCGCGACTGTCGGGCGAAGCGGTCGGCGAGCGCGAGCACCAGTCCTGGATCGATCGCGACGTGGGTCACTGTGGTCTCCTCTGAGATGACATCAGCGACGCAGCTCGACCCAGCTGGGTGGTGTCGCTGGTGCGCGTGGCGGCCGCGGGGGAGGGCCGGGGTCGGGCAGTTCTGGGTCGTCGCGGTGTGCTGCGAGGGCGATCTGCCACCCGATCAGCCGACCGCGATGCCGTTGTTGAGCCTGCTGGTGCGCCCTTGCCTCGATCTCTGCGGCGCGGCACACCTCGGCTCGCCATCGGCACACGTCGGCCACGTCGTGGAACGACCGTGCGACGGCCACGCAGGTGCCGGTCGAGGCGACGACGAACTGTTCGAGTTCGTCGGCCAGAGCGCCGCCACGAAGGACCTCGGGACCCGATGCGGCGCGCAGCGGCCTGTCGAGCTGCTCCGTGTGCATCGCCATCGAGTCGAGTGCCTCCGCGGCGGCGTCGAAGTCGTCCGCGGTTGGCACGTCAACCGACGCCGAGACCCTGGTTCATGACCGCGTCGAGGTTCGCTCGCTGCGATTCGACGGCCTTGGCCATCCCGTCGGTCGATGCCGTCGCATCGGCCATCGCCGCGGCGAGGCGGCCCTGGAAGTCCTCGAGGGACTGCGCCAACTGCTCGGTGTTGGTCCTGTACGCCTCGAAGGCGTCGGTCGCCGCACGCTCCACGTCGCCGATGGCGCCCTGGAACCGGCCGGCCTCGTCGACGAAACGATTCCGGTTGGCGCCGGTCCAGTTCGTGCTGCCGGCCAGGGCGACGGCGTCGCCCACCGAGCCGGACAGTTCGCCCATCGACGAGCCGATCGCGCTGAAGGCCGTCGTGGCCGCCGTGCGACAGGCATCGACGACGTCGTCGGTCAGGCGTCGGGCCTCGGCGTTCGCATCGTCGATGGCGGTCATGGTCGTCAGCAGTCGGTCCCGAAGGCCTTCGAGTTCCTCGAGCTGTGCTCCGAGCATGGTCATGGTTCGTCGTCCTCTCGTGACGCCCCAACGACCCGGTGCCGCTGGAGTGCGGGCATCGTAAACACGGGGAATCACGAAATGCAATGAAAAGCATGAAAAGAGTCTCAGGGTGTGTGAGAGTGTCGTCATGTCACGCCACTCGATCTCGACCGCCGGTTCACTGCACCGACCCACACGCATCGGTCGCCGGCTGGTGTGGACCGGCGCCGGCGAGACCGAGCGGGAGCTCTGTGTGTGGGCGGACGCGAACACCCCGATGTCCCGGATCGCTGCAGCGCTCGACGCTCACTGCAGCGAGTCGGACTGCAGTGAGTCGGACTGCAACTGGTCGGACTGCGGCGAGTCGGCTGGCCGGGATCTGCCCGGCGCCGGAGAAGGTGGCGGACTCGACCGCGATGTCGGTCCGGTGTTCGGTCAGCTGGTCGACGGTGCGTCGATCGGACCCGGTGTTGTTGCGAACCGAGCCGACGTCGTCGGGCGGCGGCGCGTGTGGGTGCAGGCTGCCGGACTCGATGCGGGGCGCAGGGTGACGGTCCCGAGCGTCGCCACTCGCGTGCTCGGCGGCGCGGCCGAGCACTGGCGTCGAGACGAGGTGTCGTGGCGCCCGGTGCCGGACGAGCTGCGTCTGCATCGGACACCGATGCCGGTCGGTGTGCCGGTCGACGCCGCCGTGCCGGTCAGCCGGGCTGCTGCTCCCCCCGCACGACCGGAGCCGCCGTCCTGGTTCGTCGTCGCAGCGCCGCTGCCGGCAGCGCTCGTGATGGCGCTCGTCTTCAACCCGATGTTCATCCTCTTCAGCGTCAGTGGGCTACTGGTGGCTGGAGCTCGATGGTTCGACGCTCGCCGTCGGTATCGGCGCGACCTCGCAGCTCATGACGTCGCCGAGACTCAACGGCGGCTCGACCACGAACGAGCTGTCGACGAACTCAGGGCTCGCCTCGTCGATGCCCGCTGGGCCGACCTGCTGGACGTCGGTGTCCTGGAGGATCTCGCATGGAGACGGCGCGACGGCCTCTGGTCACGACGTCACGACAGCCCCGACGCTCTGGCGGTGCCGCTCATGGTCGGACCGGACACGATCGAGGTGAGTGGCCACGGTCCGACCGCGCTCGACCCGGTGCCGCACGTCGTCGATCTCGGGTGCCGGTCGGTCGGCGTCGTCGGTGACGCCGGTGCGGTGTCCGCCGTGTTGCGGCATCTGATGACCGTGCTGGCGGTGACTGCGGCCCCGGCCGAACGTGTGCTGCGACTCGCCATCGACGAGAACGTCGCGACCGGACGGGCTCTCGAGGGTTGGGACCCGGCGAAGTGGTTGCCGCACCTCGATGGCGGGATCGCCGTGGACGCCGCCTCGTTCGCCGGTGTGGCACGACGCACCCCTCGGCGCACCGAGGGCGCCCGGTCGGTGATGGTGATGGACGGCACCGAGCTCTGGAGGGGAGCCGCCGATGACGTCCGACGTGCGCTGGATGGAGCTGCGCTCGTTGTCGGCGCACGCCGGGAGTCCGAGCTGCCTGCTGCGTGTCGATTGATCCTGCACGTCCGCAGTGACGGGTCGGCCCGCCTGGTCGACCTCGACCTCCCGGAGCAGCCCGCTGCCCGCGGCATCGCCATCGGTGTCGGAGTGCAGCGAGCTCGTCGGATCTGGCGAGGGTTGCGACGCTGGGAGGACGCAGACCCGACGGTGCACGACGTCACCGAGGTTCCGCTTCCTGAGCGGGTCCGGTTCGACGAGCTGCACGGTCATGTGTCGCGACCCGGCCTCGAAGAGCAACGTCGCGTGCGGCGACTCGACGGCCTCCCGGCGGTGGTCGGAGTCGGAGCCGGAGGGGAACCCGTCGAGATCGACCTGGTCGCTGACGGTCCTCACGCCGTCGTCGCCGGCACCACCGGGTCGGGCAAGAGCGAGTTCCTGCGGAGTTGGGTCCTCGCCATGGCCCTCTCGGCGCCGCCAGAGCAGCTCCAGCTCGTCCTCGTCGACTTCAAGGGCGGCGGCGCCTTCGACGTGTGTGCCGAACTCCCGCACACCGCAGCGGTCATGACCGACCTCGACCCGCACCTCGGCGAGCGTGCGCTGACGAGCCTCCGGGCGGAGTTGCGTCACCGCGAAGAGGCGCTTCGCTCGGCGGGAGCATCGGACCTCGTCGAGTTCCGGCGTCGGGGCGGCACGATGCCTCGCCTCGTGATCGTGGTCGACGAGTTCGCGACGCTCGCCGCAGAGCTGCCCGACGTGCTGGACGCCCTGGTCGATGTGGCGCAGCGCGGGCGAAGCCTGGGGCTCCACCTCGTCCTCGCGACGCAGCGACCTTCCGGTGTGCTCGACGCGAAGATCAAGGCGAACACCGAGCTGCGAATCGCACTTCGGGTCCAGGACCCTGCCGACAGTCACGATGTCGTCGGCGACGTCAGCGCGGCATCGCTCGATGGCGCATCCCCCGGTCGAGCGGTGGTCAGGCGGTCCACCGGTGCGAATCAGCTCGTGCAGACGGCGTACGCGTCCGCCCCGGCGAGATCGGCCGCTGCGGGGCCCGTGGTGCTCGAGTTCGAGCTCGGCGACGACCTCGTCGAGCCCGATGCGCCGCCGGCCCCTGCAGTGGATCTAGCCGGCGCTGCGGATTCGACCGCCGCGCCGCGCACGATCCTGGAGGAGGTGGTCGGCGTCATCGGGGAGGTCGATGTCGACGGACCCGGTCGGCTGCCCTGGCTGCCGCCACTTCCGCCGACCTGGCCACTGTCGACGGTGCCGTCGTCGCCGTCGCTCGACGGGGTGGCCGACGAGGCTCCGTCGGTCGCGTCGCTGCTCGTCGCAGTCGCGGACGAGCCGGATCGGCAACGGCGCTCGGCGGTTCGTTGGGGGCCGGGGGAGGGTCACGTGCTCGTGCACGGTCGTTCGCTCGGCGCCACAGGTCGGACGCTCGCCGAGATCGCTCGTGGGTCGATCGTCGAACTCGATGCGGCGGTCTACGGCATCGCCGGAGCGGACGGCGGCGCGCTCGACCTCGGGTCGTCTCGCGCTCTCGGAGGTGTCGTTCCGGCGGACGACGTGGAGCAGGTCGGCCGTCTTCTCGATCACCTCACCTCCGAACTCCGACGTCGGCGCACGGCCGAGCCGTCAGCGACTGCCCGGCTCTGGACGCTGGTGGTCGATGGTCTCGATGCGCTCGTCGACCACCTGACCGAGGTGGGTCGAAACGACCTCGTCACCCGGCTCGTCGAGTTGCTCCGCGACGGGCCGCCGCACGGATTGTCGGCGGTGCTGTCCGTGCGCTCCGACCGTGGGGTGCCGTCGAGGGTCCAGCCGGCGGTCGCCTTGCGGCTCGTGCAGGAGCTCGGTGACAGCACTGCGCTACTCGGGCTGGGACTTCGTCCGGCATCGATGCCGACGCTGCTCGGGCGTCAGGCCGTCGACATGGTGACCGGGCGGCATGTGGTGCTGGTCGACCGTGACCGCGACACGAGGTCGAGCAGCGAGGATCTGCCGGGCGCCCAGCTCGAGGCGCCGCCGATACCGACGCTGCCCGATGTGGTGCCGGCGGCGGCACTCTCGTCAGACGCCCGCGTCGACCGGCGAGGCTGGAGGGTCCCCGTCGGGTTGACGGTCGATCATCTCGACGAGGCTGCGCTCCTCGTCGACCGTCGCGCACTCGTCGTCGGGCGCGGCGGTTCTGGCCGGAGCTGGACGATGCGATCGATCGCCCAGCGCTGCATCGCGGCCGGGTCACGGGTCGGCATCGTCGCCGACGATCATGCGCTGCGCCACCTCGGCCACCTGGTCCACGATCCGGTGGGGCACCCTCCCTGCGAGGCGATGGATCCGGCGAGCGCCGACGTGTGGCTGATCGACGACGTCGACGAGCTCACCGATCCATGGGTCGACTGGCTGGCCCCGCTGGCGGACGGCGCCGCTCCTGTGGTGATGAGTGGGCGGCTCGAGTCCTTCGGTGCTCGATACGGCGGCCCGTGGTGGAGTGAGCTGCGCCTCGTCCGCGGTGCGGTGCTGCTGCAGCCGCGGCCCACCGATGGAGCACCGTTCGGAACGCAACTGCCGTTGCGCAACGCCGAACACCTGCCGTCTGGCCGTTCGGCCTGGATCGACGACGGGGTCGCTCGGATGATCCAGCTCGCGGTGCCGGCGCCGCGTCTCGCGCGGAGCGCGCGAGATCAGACCGCGCGTCCCGTC
>JAHDHM010000066.1 GCA_020631315.1 Acidimicrobiales bacterium | reverse complement strand
ACGCCGGCACCATCGCCTCGGGCCTGTTGCGCCCTGGTGACACGATCCGTGTCCAGCCGTCGGGCATCACGACCACGGTCGACCGCATCGTCACGTTCGACGGCGACCTCGACGTCGCCGGGCCTGGCCAGGCCGTCACGGTCACCACCACCGAAGAGGTCGACATCTCCCGCGGTGACGTGATCGTCTCGACCGACGATCCGCTGCAGCGCAGCCACGAGGTCGACACGATGCTCGTGTGGATGTCGGAAGACGCGCTGAAGCCGGGGCGTGACTACGTCCTGCAGCAGGGCAACCGTCGGGTCAATGCTCGCGTGACCTCCGTGCACGAACGGGTCGACATCAACACCCTCGAGAGCGCGCCGGCGACCGGGTTGGAGCTGAACGACATCGCTCGCGTCACGCTGTCTGCCGACGCCGAGCTGCTGTTCGATCCGTATCTGACGAACCGGGCCACCGGCTCGTTCATCATCATCGACAAGCTCAGCAACGCCACCGTCGGCGCGGGCATGATCCGTGGTGCCGCCGGTGCGTGGGACGCCCAGACCGACGATCGCCTCACACGCGAGGTGTCCGAGGTGAAGGACGCCGAGCGGGCGATCCGCTACGGCCAGCGGCCCGTCACGATCTTCCTCACCGGTCTCACCGGTGCCGGAAAGTCGACGATCGGCAAGGCTCTGGAGCGCACGATGTTCGATCGTGGACGGGCCATCATCCGTCTCGACGGTTCGAACATGCGCCTCGGCATCTCCCGAGACCTCGGCTTCTCGTCACAGGAGCGTTCGGAGAACGTCCGACGCACCGCTGAGGTGGCACGCCTGGTCAACAACCAGGGCATGATCGCCATCGCGTCCCTGGTCGCCCCGAAGGCCGAGGTTCGTGCGCGAGCCAAGGAGCTGATCGGCGAGGACCGGTTCGTCGAGGTGTTCGTCGACACCCCGATCGACGTGTGCCGTGAGCGTGACGATGCCGGTCTGTACGCCGCCGCCGACCGCGGCGAGATCCCGATGTTCCCGGGCGTCTCCGCGACCTACGACCGTCCACAGGACGCCGATCTCGTGGTGGACACCAGCGTCGACTCGATCGAGACCTGTGTGAAGCGCATCTTCGCCATTCTCGACGAGCGTGGTCTGCTCAGCTCGAGCGGCATCTTCGTCGACCCGAGCTGAGTGTCGGTCGCACGGAATCAGGGAGCCTGCGCGTGAGCGAGCCCGTCTCGAAGAACATCGTCCGGGCCGAGGGCCGTCTGGCACCCGATGCCCGTCGATCGCTGCTCGGCCACGAGGCGGTCACGGTCTGGTTCACCGGCCTGTCGGGTTCCGGGAAGTCGACGTTGGCCTTCGCGGTCGAAGAGGCGCTGGTGGCCTCCGGTGTGCTCGCCTACGTGCTGGACGGCGACAACGTCCGCTTCGGCCTCAATCGTGATCTCGGCTTCTCTCCCGAAGACCGCGAGGAGAACATCCGGCGCATCGGCGAGGTCTGCAAGCTGATGACCGACGCCGGCACCGTGGTGCTGAGTTCGTTCATCTCGCCGTACCGCTCCGACCGGGATGCCGTGCGGTCGTTGCACGCGGAGGGCACCTTCGTCGAGGTGTTCGTCGACACACCCATCGAGGTGTGCGAAGCCCGTGACGTCAAGGGTCTCTACAAGAAGGCACGGGCCGGCGAGATCCCCGAGTTCTCCGGCATCTCGGCGCCCTATGAGGCCCCGGAGCGGCCGGAGCTGCGGATCGACACCACGGCCGGCACGATCGACGAGTGCGCCGCCGTCGTGGTCGCCGAGATCGAGCGTCGTATCCGCTGAGTCTGCCGGGCACTGTCCGGCCCGACCCGCCTCGTAGCGACAACTGCACTGACGAGTCGATCGTCACCTCGACGGACGCTGCGTCCTCGTACGGGACATCCTCCCGGCAAGCTGTCTGCAGTCTGCGTGTCGTTGGAGCCTCGTGGCCCGCCTCGTAGCGACAATTCGTGTGAACCGAAGTGGTTGGGCACAGGTCGACGGAGACGACCGCGCCACCGGCCGCGAGAGGTCCGCGCCAGCAGGTGCATCGACGAGAAGTTGTCGCTACGAGGCGGGTGGGTACTGAACCCGACCTCCTCGCTCAAGGACTGCTCGACCTTTCGTGCGTACCCGCCACTCAGTACCGCCCGGCAGGACACCCGGCTCGTAGCGGCCTCGACCGATACGGCGAACGCGCCCGGCGCCGACCTCCCACCGCAGCGCGTCGCTGACCACCTTGCTCGGCCGTCCGTCGACCCGCACGCCGTGCTGCTGCAGGAGCCCAACGAGCTCAGAAACCGTCGTCGACGCAGGTCCTCGGTCGTGTATCAGCAGCGTCAGTGCGTACCGCAGGTGGTTGAACTGGGACATGATCCGATCTTCACCGCAGGGTGTGACAGCGAACCTCGTGGATCAGTAGCTACGGGGGAGACCGAGCACCTGTTGGGCGATGAAGTTGAGCGTCATCTCCTGGCTCACCGGCGCGATCCGCTGAAGTCGAGCCTCCCTCCAGTAGCGCTCCACGTGGTACTCGACCGCGTAGCCGAGTCCGCCGTGGGTCTGGACCGCCGCATCAGCAGCAGCCCACGCCGCCTCGGCGGCCAGGTACTTCGCGGTGTTCGCCTCCTCGCCACACGGGAGACCGGCGTCATAGGCCGCCGCGGCGTGCCGCCACATCCGGCCCGCTGCGGCCAGGTGCATGTGGGCGGCGGCCAACGGGTGCGCGATCGCCTGGTTCGCCCCGATCGGCCGGCCGAACACCTCACGCTCGCCCGCATAACGAACCGCCCGGCGCAACGCGGCCTCACCGATCCCGCACGACATGGCCGCCAACAGGATCCGCTCGGGGTTCAGCCCGTGCAGGATGTGGCGGAACCCTCGGCCGAGCTCACCGACCAGCCGGCCGGCTGGCACGGGCAGCCCGTCGTAGGCCACCTCACACGACGCCACCGCGTTGCGACCCAGCTTCGGGATGGGGGCGATGTCGCAGTACACAGGATCGAGGTCCACCAGGAACAGGCTGAGACCGTCGAAGTCGCCGACCTCGCCGCCGGTGCGGGCGAGCAACAGACACACCTCGGACTCGAGGGCCTTGGTCGTCCAGATCTTGCGCCCGGTGATCCGCCAACCGTCACCGTCGGGCACCGCACGGGTGGCGATGCGGGCAGTGTCCGTGCCGGCGTCGGGCTCCGTGACGCCGAACGCCACGTGGAGATCTCCGGCCGCAGCCCTCGGCAGGAACTCCGCACGCAACGCCTCAGAGCCGAACTTCACCACCGGGTTCAGCCCGAACATCGTCAGATGCAACGACGACGAGCCGTTCATGCCCGCACCTGAGGCAGCGACCCGCTCGAGCACGATGGCAGCTTCCGCGATGCCCTGGCCACCGCCGCCGTACTCCTCGGGAATGGCGATGCCGACCCAGCCGCCCTCGGCCATCGCACGGTAGAACTCCCAAGGGAACTCGTGCGCGGTGTCGCGAGCCGACCAGTAGGCGTCGTCGAAGTCGGCGCAGACCCGATCGACTCCGGCGGCGATGTCCGCGTGCAGCTCGTCAGTCACGCCCCGTCACACCCCGTCACGTTCAGCCGTCGGCCAGCGCGTCGAGCAGCGCGGACGGCGTCTGCTTCGGACTCAACTTCGGCCATCGACGCGTCACGGTGCCGTCGGGGCCGATCAGCACCGCACTGCGGATCACACCCTCGTACTCCTTGCCGTAGAGCTTCTTCAGGCCCCAGGCCCCGTAGGCGTCGGCGACGACATGATCGGGGTCCGAGAGCAGGGTGAAGCCGAGCTCGTTCTTGTCGTCGAACTTGGCGAGCTTGTCGGGGAGATCCGGACTGACGCCGAGCACGACCGTGTCACCGAGTTCGTCGGGGGCGTCGGCACGCAGGTCCCTGAGGTTGCAGGCCTGGGTCGTGCAGCCCGGTGTCGACGCCTTCGGGTAGAAGTACACGAACACGTGTCGACCGCCGAAGTCGGCGAGGTCGACGGTGTCACCGTGCTGGTCGGCGAGCACGATCGGGGGAGCGGTGGAGCCCACCTCGGGGCCCTGGTCTGCGGCGGGGTTCATGGGCCGACTCTACGACGCGACCGGACGCTCGCTCGGGTCCACGCGTCGCGACGTCTGATGCGGTGAACTGGAGCCCGGCTGCTGCTGGTCGTGGCACAAGGGGGTGTCGATGACGGTTGATCTCGTCGCACGGGTGCGCGCCCGAGCGCTCGACGCGTTGCCCGACGGATCCGTGGCGGGAGCGTGGTTCGACGCGGTGACCGCCTCGTGGCCGTCGCCCGGCGTCGCCGACGAGGAACACGCCCTCGGCGTCCTCGCCGGATGGTGGCGTCTCTGGTCGGAACGCACACCGGGAGATGTGGCGCTCGTCGTCTCGAACCCGTCGGCGGAGACCCACGGCTGGCACAGCCACCACACCTGCATCGACGTGATCGTGGATGATCGGCCGTTCGTGGTCGACTCGCTGCTCGCGGCCCTCGACCGGCTCGGGCTCGACGCCCACCTCGCGCTGCACCCGATGATCGGCGTCGTTCGTGAGTCGGGTCGAGTCGTGTCCGTCGCTGCGGGACAGGACGAGGCGCTCGTCCACATCGAGGTCGACCGGGTCGCCGGTGCCGGGCTGCACGAGATCGACGTCGAGCTGCGGGCCGTCGTCGACGACATCGTCGCCGCGGTGGACGCCTGGCCGGCGATGCGTCAGATGTGCCTCGACGCAGCCAAGACGGTCGAGAACCTCGGCACGACTCCCGACCATCAGGAACACGCCTCGCTGCTGCGCTGGATGGAACGCGAGGCGTTCACGTTCCTCCACACGCGCCGTTGGGACCGCGACGAAGGGACGACGTCCGCCGGTCTCTCCGACACCGCCGTCCGACCGCTGGACGGCGAGGCCCTCGAGCCCGGCGTCCACGTCGTCGTCACCACCACCGGTGAGGTGTCGGTCGTCCATCGCGACGCACCCCTGGACCAGATCACCGTGATCGAAGTGGACGACGACGGTGTGCGTCGCCGCAACGACGTCGTCGGCCTGTTCGCGTCCGTCGTGTACACCTCCGACGTTCTCACCGTTCCGGTCGCGGGTCGGCGTGCTCGCGACCTGCTCGAAGCGAGCAGCGAAGGGCCGAGTCACGAACGGAGTCGGCTGCTCCACACCCTTCGTCGGCACCCCCGTGAGGAACTGCTCCGGGGCACCACCGACGATCTGCGGCCGGTGCTGACGCGACTCGCGTCGCACCGCGACCGCAGCTCCACCGCCGTCGCGTTTCGCCGCGATCGCATCAACGGCGAGGTGTCCTGCACGCTGCTCGTTCCTCGTGAGCGCTTCGACTCGGATCTGCGCCGCCGGATCGTGCGCCACCTGGTCGAGGTGTTCGGCGCGACCCGACATCACTTCAGCACGAGCATGCGTGGGCAAGAGCACGCTCGCCTACACGTGGTGCTCGTGCCCGCCCTCGGCGGCGAGCTGCACGACCACGTGGACCTCGAAGAGCTGCGGGCGTCGTTGCACCGGCTCACCCGACACTGGGACGACGAGCTCCGCGCGGAGTTGCGCAACGGGGGCGACACCACGTTCGGCCGTCGACAGCATGCGCTGCTCGCGGCGGTGCCCGACAGCTACCGCTCGAGCGTGGCGCCGGTGGACGCGGTCGCCGATCTGGCCTTCCTCGGCGACTTCTGCGAGGCGCGACGTCCGGTTGCGGTGCGCCTCCACAGCTGCGGCGAGGACGGTCGCCAGCGCCTCGTGATCGCCTCGTTCGACGAGTCGCTGACCCTGTCCTCGTTGCTCCCCGCGCTCCATGACCTGGGTGCCGTCGTGATCGACCAGCAGCCGCATCGCTTCGACGTGGACGACGTCGGCGTGGTGCGCGTCGACGAGCTCGGGCTGTCGCTCCCTGACGTCAGCGCGCCGGCGACGGTGAGTGCGGTGCTGGAGTCGATCTGGTCGGGCGTCGACGACGGCGACCCGTTGACCGCGCTGGCTGCCACTGCATCGATGGACGTCAGTGAGCTTCGCCTCCTGCGCAGCATCGTGCGCTGCCACGCCCAGCTCGACCGCAGCGTCGATCTCCGACGGGCGCTCGAACACGCGGCCGCTGAGCCGGAGCTGGCGCGCCAGCTCGTTCGGCGCCTCGAAGCTCGCCTGTCGCCAGCATCCGAGACGACACCGCCCGAGCAGCGCCTGCCCGAAACGCCGACGGCACCGGACCGAGCCGAGATCGACGCGGCCATCTCGGCATTGCCCACGCTCGAGGCCGACCACACCTGGACGGCGCTGTTCGACGTCGCGGACGCGGTGCTCCGTACCTCCCACTGGGCGCAGCTGAGCGATCCGGTGACCGTGCTCAAGCTCGACACCGGCCGCATCCCACATGCGCCGCTCCCGCGTCCGACGGCGGAGATCTTCGTGACCGGGCCGGAGCTGGAGGGCGTGCACCTTCGCTTCGGTCCCGTTGCCCGAGGTGGTCTGCGCTACTCGGACCGACCGGACGACCTTCGCACCGAGGTGCTCGGGCTCGTGAAGGCACAGGCGGTCAAGAACTCCGTGATCGTCCCGGTCGGGGCGAAGGGCGGCTTCGTGATCCGCGGCCCGTTGCCCGGTGATCGAGCCGCGGCTGGCGCCGTGATCGAATCCAACTATCGGTGTTTCGTCCGCTCGCTGCTCGCGGTCACCGACGACATGGTCGACGGTGCCCCCGTACGCCCCGATGGGGTCCGGGCGCTCGACGGTGACGACCCGTATCTCGTCGTCGCCGCCGACAAGGGGACCGCCACCTTCTCCGATGCGGCGAACGACGAGGCGTCGGCCCGTGGCTTCTGGTTGGACGACGCGTTCGCGTCCGGCGGATCGGCGGGCTACGACCACAAGGCCCTGGGCATCACCGCCCGCGGTGCCTGGGTGTCGGTCCAGCACCACTTCGGCCGTCTGGACGTCGACGTCCAGCGTGACGAGATCACGGTCGCCGGCATCGGCGACATGTCCGGCGACGTGTTCGGCAACGGGATGCTGTCGTCCGAGACGATCCGACTGGTCGCCGCGTTCGATCACCGCCACATCGTGATCGACCCGGATCCGGATCCGGCAGCCTCGTACGCCGAACGGCGCCGCCTGTTCGAACTTCCTCGGTCGAGCTGGGACGACTACGACCGGAGCTGCCTCTCGGCCGGAGCGATGATCGTCAGCCGGTCCGAGAAGCGGGTGACACTGACCCCCGAGGCCCACACGGTGCTCGGGCTGCCGGGTGAGGAGCCGGCGTCGCTCACCCCCGACGAGCTGATCTCCGCAGTGCTCGCCGCACCCGTCGATCTCATCTGGAACGGCGGGATCGGGACCTACGTCAAGGCCTCACACGAGCAGCACGCCGACGTCGGCGACCGTGCCACCGACGCCGTCCGCATCGATGCGACCCAGCTTCGGTGCCGGGTCATCGGCGAGGGCGGCAACCTCGGCCTCACCCAGGCGGGCCGGATCGAAGCAGCGCTGCACGGCGTGCGCCTCAACACCGACGCCATCGACAACTCGGGAGGCGTCGACTGCTCGGACCGCGAGGTCAACCTGAAGATCCTCCTCGGTCTCCTCGAGGACGACGGCTCCCTGAGCCGGGAGGAGCGCAACGAGCTGCTCGCCGCGGACGCCGATGCCGTGTGCGACCTGGTGCTCGCCACCAACCACTCGCAGAACCAGACCCTCACCCAGGCCGAACGCGCCGCGGCCGGTCTCTCGAACGTCCACGAGCGGGTGATGCAGCGTCTCGAGACCGACGCAGGTCTCGACCGTGCCCTCGAGGCGCTCCCCACCACCGACGAGCTGGCTGCGAGAGCCGACGGCCTCACCAGGCCCGAGCTCGCCGTGCTGCTGGCCCACGTCAAGAACCGGCTCGCGGCCGTCGTGACCGAAGCTGCACCCTCCGGCCGGCTCCTCGCCGCCGACCCTGCGCTGCTGCGACTGGTCGTCGACGATCTCCCGCCGACCATCCGAGCCCGCACCGCCGAGCTGCTCGAACGGCATCCGCTGCTCGACGCCATGGTGGCGAAGGTCGCGGTCAACACCGTCGTCGATCGTGGTGGCATCACGATGGTGCAGCGCCTCGCCGAGGAGACCTCCGCCTCGCCGCACGAGATCCTCAAGGCCCATCTCGCGGCGTGGGAGATCTTCGACCTGACCGACCGGGCCGACGAACTCGACCAACTCGACGGCATCGTCGACGCGTCGACCCAGGAGCTCCTGCGCTCGGAGGTCCGACGCCTCGCCGAGCGGGCGGCGCGATGGTTGTTGCGCCACGGCGAAGCACCGCTGGACGTCGACCGAGCAGTCAGCCGCCACCGGGGTCCGATCCGGGAGCTGACGGCAGCCATGCACGCCGCCACCGCCGAAGCCCGCGCCGCCGAAGCGCACCAACTCGCCGCCGGCGACAGTGCCGGGGGACTGGCCGAGGAGCGCGCCGGCTACGAAGACGCCTTCCGGCTGCTCGACCTGGCCGACGTCGCCACGGCGACCGGCACGTCCGTCGTGACCGTCGCCGCCGTCGCCAACGCGCTCGACGAACAGCTGGAGATCGGCGAGCTGCTGCGGCGCGTCGTCGCGCTGCCCAGAGAAGAGCACTGGGCAACACTCGCCCGCGGTGCGCTGCGCGACGAGGTCGCTCGGCTGCACGCCGGCATGGTGGGCGACGTACTGCTCACCGGTCACGACAGCGGCGAGGTCGACGCGTGGATCGAGGCTCGGGCCGTCGAGTTGCAGCGGCACCGCAACACCGTCGCCGAGATCGAGACGGCGGGGCGCTGGGACCTCGCCGGAGCGAGCGTCGCAGTGCGGTCGTTGGCCGGACTCAGCCGTCCGACGACGGCCAGTGGCGGTCCCGCAGGAGCCGCTTCTTGAGCTTGCCGTGGGCCTCCCGCGGCAGCTGATCGATCAGCTCCATCGACCGCGGCACCTTGAACGACGCCATGCGTTCGCCGAGCCACGAGCGGATCGAGTCGAGGTCAGGCGAGGCGCCCGGTGCAGCCTCGATGACGGCGTGCACCTGCTGTCCGAGCTCCTCGTGCGGGATGCCGAACACGGCGGCGTCGCCCACGTCGGGATGTTCGACGAGGACACCTTCGATCTCGGCCGGGTACACGTTGCTGCCGCCGACGAGCACGAGGTCGACTCGCCGGTCGGCGAGGAACAAGAAGCCGTCCTCGTCGAGCCAGCCGACGTCGCCGACGGTGAAACGACCGTCGGGCAGCCGTATGGCTGCGGTCTTGTCAGGAGCGCCTTCGTAGACGGGTGGGCCCGAGTGTCGGTCGATGTAGATCGTGCCGACCTCTCCCGGCGGGAGGTCGTTGCCGTCGTCGTCGACAACGCTCAGCCGTAGCGCAGGGCTCGCCCGACCGACCGTGCCGGGTCGCTCGAGCCAGTCCTGTGATGTGCAGATCACCGGACCCGCACCTTCGGACGACCCGTAGAGCTCGACGATCACCGGACCGAACCAGTCGATCATCGACCGTTTCACCCACGGCGGACACGGCGCTGCGGAGTGAAGGACCCAGTCGAGCGAGCTGACGTCGTGCGCGGCCCGGACGTCGTCGGGGAGCTTCAGGAGCTTCACGAACTGCGCCGGCACCATCGACGTGGTGTTCACCCCGTGCCGCTCGATGGCGGCGAGCGTGCCCTCCGGCTCGAATCGTCCGAGGATGACGGTCTCCATGCCACGCGCGAGGCATGCGGCCAGCACTCCCTGGCCCAGTGCGTGGTACAGCGGGGTCGTGATGAGGCCGACCCCGTCGGTCGGCATCAGGGTCAGGTCGGCCCAGCGCGCAGGGGCGCCGGCCCACTCTGACGCATCACGGTTCTGATCGGATCGGGTGACGCCCTTGGACCGGCCGGTGGTGCCTCCGGTGTAGAGCATCGGGTTCCCGCACGGGCGCTCGTCGAGCACGTCGTCGGACGCGGCCGCGAGCGCGGCCTCCCACTCATCGCCGAGCTGGAGGATCGTGCCGACCTCGGTGCCCTCGGCCGCGACGCCTGCGGTGCCGGCGTACGCCGGGTCGACGACGAGCAGGGTGGCACCGCTGTCGACCAGGAGCTCGTGCAGCTCTCGGGCCTGCAGATGCCAGTTGAGGTACACCACACGCGCGCCGGCGCGGGCGCTGCCCATGAGCATCTCCGGCCATTCGAGCCGGTTGTCGGCCAGCAGCGCCCACCGCCCGCCGATCCCGACGCCGTGGCCGGCGCACACCTGGGCAACCCGGCGTGCGCGCGCTTCGAGTTCCCCGAACGTCAGGCTCGCGTCGCCGAACCGGACCGCGACGGAGTCCGGCCGTTCAGCGCTCGCCGGAATCAGGAGCTCTCGTTGCGGCACCATCGTCAGCCCGCCTCGGCCTCGTGCCCGGCGGGCATCAGCCCGAAGTAGGCCCGCTCGGGGGCGATGGCACCGGTGACGACCTGGTGGATCGACGAGCACACCGGGAGGTCGATGCCGTAGGGCTCGGCGAGTCGGGTCACCATCGCTGCCGTGTGCACGCCTTCGGCGACCATGTGCATCTCCTCGAGGATCTGGTCGAGCGTCTGTCCGCGCCCCAGTCGTTCGCCGACGTGACGGTTGCGGCTGTGCGGACTCATGCAGGTGGCGACCAGGTCGCCCATGCCGGCCAACCCGGCGAACGTCGCCGCCTCGCCGCCGAGCGCCGTGCCGAGCCGACTCAGCTCGGCGAGGCCACGGGTCATCACCGCGGCCTTGGTGTTGTCGCCCACGCCGAGCCCGTCGGCCATACCCGTCGCGATCGCCACCACGTTCTTCAGCGCGCCGCCGAGTTCGCAACCGACGACGTCGTCGTTGCGGTAGACGCGGAACAGGTTCGTCGAGAAGATCTCCTGCAACCGGACACCCACCGCCGGGTCTTCGGTCGCGACCACGGCCGCAGCCGCCTGACGGCTCATGATCTCCTTCGCCAGATTCGGTCCGGTGAGCGCTGCCACGGGGTGGCCAGGGAGCACGTCGTTCACCACCTGGGACATGCGCAGATCGGTCTCGCGCTCGAAGCCCTTCGTGAGGCTCACCACCGGAATCCATGGTCGGATCATCGGTGCGGCGGTCTCGAGCACCGACCGGAACGCCTTCGAGGGGATGCCGACGACGAGCACGTCGGCCGCCGACACCGCTTCCTCGAGATCGGCGGTGGCTCGCAGGCCCTTCGGCAGCGTGAAGCCGTCGAGGTACCGCCGGTTCTGTCGCTCGGACTCGATCGATGCGGCGTGGTCGGCGTCGCGCGCCCACAGCGTCGTCGGGTGTGACCGGGCCACCAGAGAGGCGACGGGCGTGCCCCAGGAACCGGCTCCGAGCACCGTGATCTGCATCGTCTTCCCCCTGCGGAACCCCTCGTGGCCCCCGCCACGACGCCACCAGCATGACATGTGCAGCACATGGACCCGCAGGTCGGAGCTCCGGCCGAGTGCGTCGCTCGGGCGAAGCGGAGGCGGCTCGCGTAACATCCGGACATGGCGGAGCGCGACATGATCGACCGGGTCCAGCAAGGCCGAGACGCCATGCGCAAGCTGCAGCAGTCGGTCGCTCGCTACGCGATGCCACCGGAGCAGCGACAAGCGCTGATCGAGGGCGTGGCCAGACTGGCGCTTCCCGGAGACCAGCTCCAGAGCGTCATCGATCTCGTCGATGCGTTCGGCCCACCACATGCCCAGATCGAAGCGCTGCGCTCCGAGATCGCCGAGCAGCGGGCACAACTCGCCGCCTACGACGAGCGGCTCGCCCATCTGGAATCTGCCGCAGAGCGGCTCGCGATCGCCAGCGAACAGCTGGTGGCCTTGCAGGAGCCGTTCGTGAAGATGGCCTCGACCATCACCGGCCAGAAGGTCGAACGCAAGACGCCCGGCGCGGCACGTGCCGACGAGGCACAGGACGAGGGGGAGTCATCATGAAGCAGCTCACGGGACTGGACGCGAGCTTCCTGTACATGGAGACCGCCACGACCTACGGGCACGTGAACGGCCTCGGGATCTACGACCGACCCGACGACCCCGACTTCGACCCGTACGGAGCTTTCATCGAGCAGTTGAGCCGCCGGCTCCATCTGCTCGAGCCGTTCCGCCGCAAGGTGGTGGAGGTCCCGCTCGGGCTCGATCACCCCTATTGGATCAACGACCCGGACTTCGACCTCGAGTTCCACGTCCGCCACATCGCGATCCCGCCGCCCGGTGACCACGTGCAGCTCGCGACCCAGGTGGCCCGCATCATCGGTCGCCCGATGGACCGCAGCCGTCCGCTGTGGGAGGCCTATGTGATGGAAGGGCTGCCCGACGGGCAGTTCGCCATCCTCACCAAGACCCACCACGCCACTGTGGACGGAGCCGCGGGCGTCGAACTGCTCGGCCTGCTCCTCGACCGCGATCCAGCCGGCGACGAACTGCCACCCGACGAGGGTTCCTGGACGCCCGACCACCATCCGAGCGACGTGGAGCTGCTGACTCGGACCGCGGCCTCGCTGGCCCGGAGGCCCCGCCGTGCC
>JAHDHM010000065.1:4853-12538 GCA_020631315.1 Acidimicrobiales bacterium | reverse complement strand
CATCGGCCGGCTGCTCGACGGGTGGATCAACCCACCACCACCCGGCAACCCCGAGACCGCGCAGGCGCGGGCACGGCCGAAACTCGAGTGAACGGCCTCATTCGAGGGACTTGAGGAACTCGACGACGTCGGCCTTGTGGCGGGTGCGCTTCATCGGTGGCAGCGCGTTCACCAGGTCCCAGCGGTAGCGGGCGGTACCGAGGCGCGAGTCAAGCACGGCGACCACGCCTCGGTCGTCCGCGGTGCGGATCAGACGGCCGGCGCCCTGGGCCAGCATCGTGGCGGTGCGGGGCAGATCGATCTGGGCGAAGGCCCTGGCGCCCGCACGCTCGCGGCGAGCCTCGAGCAGGGGTTCGTCGGGGCGAGGGAACGGCAGACGGTCGATGGTCACCAACCGCAGCGTGTGGCCCGGGATGTCGACGCCCTGCCAGAAGCCCATCGTGGCGCACAGCACCGACGACTCGTCGTTCGTGAACTCCCGGATCAGCGCCGGTTTCGGCAGCTCGCGCTGTGTGAGCACCCTGTGGTCGATGCGCTGGTCGAGTTGCTCGGCGACGTGGTCCATCGCCCGCCAGCTCGTGAACAGGGCCAAGGTCCGACCACCGGCGGCGTCGATGAGTTCGACCATCTCGTCGGTGATCGCATCCAGCCAGTCCGACGACTTCGGGTTCGGCAGCGACATGGCGCAGTACAGCATCGCCTGACGCTCGTAGTCGAAGGGGCTGCCGACGTCGATCCGGTCGTACTCGCCCTCGATCAGCCCGAGTCGGCTCTCGATCTCGTTGTCGAGCGTGGCGCTGGTCAGGACCGTCGTCTGCTTCGGCCACAGGTTCTCGCCGAGGAAGGCAGCCACGTCGATCGGGGCCATGCGCAGCGAGGGCGACCTGGCCGGCCCCTCGACCCACACGACGTGTGTCGTCGGCAACGACACCAGCAACGACAGGTCGGCGGCCAGGTGGCCACCCTGAACCAGGCCACGCGCTCGTATCGGCCCGTCGGTCGGGTCGTTCTCGTCGACCGAACGGATCGCGGCGACCACCTCGTTGACCTTCTCGACCGCGATGGTGAGGACGGTCTGCAGCTCTTCGTCGAACGACCGAAGCCGATCGCCCACTCGTGGACCGAGCACGTCGGCGAGGCGACCACCGACGTCGGCCAACTCGGTCGCCAACGCATCATCGATGATGGCTCTGGTGTTGCGGGCCAGCGACGCGAACCGGCCGGGTCCGAAGTCGAGGCCAGCGGCCGACGACAGGACGTCCTCGAGCTGATGGGCCTCGTCGATGATCGCCACGTCGTGCTCGGGCAGGATCACCCCACCGCTCGCCAGGTGCAGGCCGTACAGGTGGAGGTTGACGACGATCACCGTCGACGCATGCGTCTGCTGGCGGGCCGCCTCCGAGAAACACTCACCGCCCGACGGGCACTTGCTCGCTCCGGGGCACTCCATCGGCCCGACCGAGACCGCCGACCACACTCGATGGTCCGGCTCGAAGTCGAGCTCGGCGCGATCGCCCGTCTTCGTCTCGTTCGCCCACTTGACGATCTTTCGGATCTGCAACGCCGAACCGGCGACGCGCGACCCGTCGTCCAGCTCCATCTGGCCGTCGCTGGCCGTCGCCATCTCGGCCATGCGCTGCTTGCACAGATAGTTGGACCGGCCCTTCAGCACGGACCACACGAACGGCTCCTCGACGTGCTTCGACAGGAACGGCAGGTCCTTCTCGGCCAGCTGATCCTGCAGGGCCTTGGTGGCCGTGGCGACCACCACGGTCTTGCCCGACGTGATCGCAGGGACCAGGTAGGCCAACGACTTGCCGGTGCCGGTGCCCGCTTCGGCGATCAGATGCCGCTCGTCCTCGATGGCGTCGGCAACGGCGATCGCCATCTTCCGCTGGCCCTCTCGCACCTCGCCGGCGGCGAGACGCCCCACGATCGTGGACAGGGCTTCGGATGCTTCGAGCCCGGCGGGACTGGATGACGACGACACTTCTGCCGACGGTAGCCGTGACGGGAGTCCCGACGGTCGAGGCTCACGTCCGGACTTCATCGAAACCTCAGGCCGAACTCACATTTCGCTCAAACTCCGGGCTCACCCTGCGGATCATGCGTCTCCACCTCCCCGCAACGATCAGTCGATTCACCCACCGACACTGCGAACGCGGGCGTCGCCGAACGGGCCTGGTCGCCTCGGCGATCGCTCTCGGTGTCGTCGTGGCAGTGACCACGGCCGCTCCGGTCGGTTCGGTCGAACGTCCGACGGTCAGGCAGCTCAGCGACATCCGGATGCAGGCGTCGGAAGCGCTGGTCGCGCACACGCTGTCGGACCTGCCCGACCCGGCGGCGGTCATGAGCTCCACCGGTCCGATCGCCTACGGGACCAACACCGCCCATGAGGGCCGCTGGTTGAACGTGCCGGCCGTGCGTCGGGCGGACGGCACCACACAGGTGATCGACGCGCTGCCCACCGTGCACTCGTGGAGTGTGGTCGGGTTCGTCTGGGCGCCGAGCGTGTGGCACGTGGTCGACGAGGCCGCAGGTGTCGATCACTGGGTCATGTACGTGACGACCCACCACCTCGAGTCCGGCCGCCAGTGTGTCGGCGTGGCCACCTCGCCCGACCCGTTCTCGGCGTTCACCCCGATCGGCGACGAGCCGCTGGTGTGCCAGTACGACCTCGGCGGCACCATCGACGCCAGCCCGTACGTCGCCCCTGACGGTTCGCTGCACCTGCTCTACAAGAACGACGGCAACTGCTGCGGCATGTCGACGACGATCTTCAGCCAGGAGCTCGACCCGTCCGGTACCGAACTGGTCGGCGAGCCCACTTCGTTGCTCACGGGCAGGTGGAACTGGGAGGGCGGCCTCATCGAGGGTCCGTCGATGCTCGTGACCGACGACGAGATGTTCCTCTTCTACTCGGCCGACAAGTGGGACAGCGACAGCTACGCCATCGGCATGGCGACCTGCGACGGCCCGACCGGTCCGTGCGAACGAGTCGGGTCTGGGCCGTGGATGGCGAGCGGCGGCGACATGGCCGGTCCGGGAGGCCAGGAGTTCCTGCGCACCCGCTCTGGTGCTCCGGTGATGGTGTTCCATGCCTGGACGCCCGGGGAGGTCGGCTACGACGGTGGTGGCGCACGCCAGATGCACGTGCACCGGTTGGAGTTCGAGGACGGCGTCCCCCTCGCCCCGACGGCCTGAGCACTCCGCCCGAGGGCGCGCCAGACGCCCGACCAATCGGACACAGAGGGCGCGCCAGACGCCCGACCGTTCTGGCACAGAGGGCGCGCCAGACGCCCGACCAATTGACTCCAGAGGCGCGGTGCCGAGCGTCGGGAGTTGTAGCGTCGCCTGCTGTGGATCTCTCCGGTGTCGATCTCGATCGCGTTCCGCGGCACGTCGCTCTCGTCATGGACGGGAACGGTCGCTGGGCGACTCGTCAGGGCCTGAAGCGCACCGACGGGCACACGGCCGGTGAGGAAGCGCTGTGGGACGTCGTCTACGGCGCGCTCGAGCTCGGGGTGAAGTGGATCACCGTCTACGCCTTCTCGACCGAGAACTGGAAGCGCAGCGCCGACGAGGTGAAGTTCCTCATGAACTTCAACCAGCGACTGCTGGTCGAACGCACCCACGAGCTGAACGACCTCGGAGTGCGGATCCGGTTCGCCGGCCGTCGGAACTGGCGGGTGCCGAAGCGCCTCATCAAGCGCCAGGACGAGTCGATCGAGCTCACCAAGGACAACCGCACGATGACGCTCACCATGGCGTTCAACTACGGCGGCCGGGCCGAGATCATCGACGCGATGAAGGCGATGGTCGCCGACGGCGTCGACCCCGACGACATCACCGAGAAGCGACTCCGGAAGTACTTCTACGACCCGGAGATGCCCGACCCCGACCTCATGGTCCGCACGTCAGGTGAGTTCCGCATCTCGAACTTCTTGCTGTGGGAGATCGCCTACAGCGAGCTGGTGTTCGTCGACACGCTCTGGCCGGACTTCCGCCGTGAGGATCTGCGGGACGCGATCATCGAGTACCAGAGCCGCGAACGGCGTTTCGGTGGCGTCAACGACGACTGACCCACGCCCCTGCTGCCGCAGGGCAGGTGGCTGAGCGATGGCGCTGTACCGCGAGCGTGGCATCGTGCTGCGCACCTACAAGCTCGCCGAGGCGGACCGGATCGTCGTGATCCTCACCGAAGGTCGGGGCAAGGTCCGTGCCGTCGCGAAGGGCGTCCGCAAGACCAAGTCACGGTTCGGTGGCCGACTCGAACCGACCGGCAACCTGCAGCTGCAGATGTACGAGGGGCGCGAGCTCGACATCGTCACCCAGGCCGAGTCGGTCGAGCCGTACCGCCACGTCCGAGAAGACCTCGACCGCCTGACGAAGGCGATGGTGCTGCTCGAAGCCGTCGACCAGCTGGCTCAGGAGCAGCAGGCTGCGCCGCACCTGTATCGCATGCTCGCCGGCGGCTTGCGTGCCCTCGATCAGCGTGACTCGGCGATGTTGGTCCCCGCGTTCTTGTTGAAGTTGCTGGCGTCCGAGGGCTTCGGGCCCGATCTCGACGGCTGTGTGGTCGGCGGGGCCGAGGACGACGGCGTCGACCTCGTGTCGTTCGACCTCGACCGCAACGGCACCGTCTGTCTCGACCATCGACGTGGGGTGCCGCTGCGCTCCGAGTCGATCGCAGTGATGCGCGCCGTGCTCGGCGGTGGGCTCTCCACGGTGTTGGAGGTGCCGGCCGGCCCGGTCACCCAGGAGGTCGACGAACTCGTGGGCCGCATCTGGGAACACCACCTCGAGCGCCGACTTCGGTCGGCCCACGTGCTGGACCGAGGTTGAGGGTTCGATGACCGTGCGCCGCACACTTCGCCAGCACCTCGACACCCTGGCGTGGGATGCCGTCGATCGTGTCGCACCGCACCGTCTGGGCCCGGCCCGAGCGGACTGGGCAGCGGCGCGCCTCGGCAGCGAGCTGAGTCGGCTCGACGCACAGCGACGTGGCGACCCTCTCCACCTGGCGCACTTCGAGCAGAGCATCAGGGCCCAGAACGGCGAGGACGGTGTCATCGCCGAGATCTTCCGCCGTGTCGGAGAACGTGATCGGACGTTCGTGGAGTTCGGCGCTGCTGACGGCACCGAGAACTGCACTGCCGCGCTGGTCGACGCGGGGTGGAGTGGCGTCTGGATCGAAGGCGACTCGTCGCTCGCCGACGCAGCCCGCCGTCACGTCGGTGACCGGCCGGTCGCGGTGCTCGATGCGTTCATCGACCGCGACAACATCGTCGACCTGTTGTGCTCCGGGGGAGCTCCGGAGTCGCTGGACCTGCTCGTGGTCGACATCGACGGCAACGACCACGACGTCCTCGCCGCCGTCCTGGAACGGCACCGACCACGAGTGCTCGTGGCGGAGTACAACGCGGCCGTCGGGCCTCGGTCTCGCTGGACCATGCGCTACGACGCGGGCCACACCTGGTCGCAGGACTGGCGCTACGGCGTGTCGCTCCGAGCGCTCGCCGGCCTCGCCGGCCGACATGGGCTGCGGCTCGTCGGTTGCGACACGGCGGGCGTCAACGCGTTCTTCGTGCACGACGACGATGTCGCCGCTGTCGGCGAGCGCTCCGTGGACGACGCCTGGGTCCCGCCCCTCTTCCACCTTCCCTACGGGCACCCGCCGAGACGGTGGCAGCCGTTCACCTCACCTCGCCTCGACGACACCGCCGCCGCAGCCATCCGGGTCGAGCCGGTCGTCGTCCACACGGACGAGGTCGTCGCCGGCGGCACCGTGGTCGCATACATCGAGGTGAACAACGGGACGGATTCGGAGATCGGCGAAGCGTCCGACCATCCGGTCCGGGTGACGTGGAACTGGGTCGATGGCGCCGGCGTCGAGCTGGACGGCGAACCTGTCCGGGCGCTCCAACGTTGGCGAGCGGCTCCGGGAGTCAGCGCAGGCGTCGTGGTGATCGCACAGGCTCCGGCCGCCGGCCAGTACCGGCTGCGCATCAAGCTGGTGCAGGAAGACGTCCGATGGCTGGACGCATCCGTCGACTCCGGAGTGGTCGACGTCACCTGACCCCGGTCAGCTCAGCCCGGTCAGCTCAACAGCGTGTTCTCGATCCGACGAGCAGCGATGGTCATGCCGATCGCGGACAGACCGACGAGCACGGCGATGTTCACCAGCAGCGACGGCGACCATTCGCCGAGGTTCGACGCTCTGACCAGCTCGACCCCGTGGTACAGCGGGCTGAGCTGCACCGCCCACGACCAGTCGCCGTACTGCGACACCGGGTAGAAGGTCGCCGAGAACAGGAACAGCGGCAGCGTCGCCGCGGGGACGTACTCGAAGTCCGACCAGCTGCGCATGAACGTCGTGAGCGCCATGCCGATCGACGCGAAGGCGAACCCGATGAGGATGCACGCCGGGATGCTCATCACGATCCACGGCGAGTCGACCATGCCCATCAGCAGCATCGTGAACATGAACGCCGTGGAGTACATGGCTCCCCGGACGACGGCGAACGAGATCTCGCCGACGGCGACATCGGCGGCGGACATCGGTGTCGCGAGCACGGCGTCGTACAGCTTCGAGTGCTTCATCTTGTGGAAGATGTTCATCGTCGAGTCGAAGACGGCGCCGTTCATCGCCGACGCGGCCATCAGCCCCGGGGCGACGAACTGGTCGTAGGCGACGAGTCGACCGTCGACCTCGAGATCGCCGACGAGGGCCGACAGCCCGATGCGGATCGACAGCAGGTAGAACAGCGGCTCGAAGAAGCCGCTGACGAGGATCATCCAGGACTTGCGGTAGACCATCGCGCTGCGCTCGAGCATGCGCTGCGGTCGGCGCACGTCGAAGATGACGCCCGGGATGATCCGGGTGTGCGACGCGGGGTTGATCGTGGCGCTCACGGTCGCAGCCTCGTGTGGAAGGTGCGGCGGCCGACGACCGCGCCGGCGGCGACGAAGGCGCTGAGCACGGCGACGTGCAGCAGGCCCCGCCCGAGTGAGAGGTCGCCGAGCACGAGCCCACGACACAGCTCGACACCGTGGAACAGCGGCGTGACCCAGGCGACGGGCTCCAGCCAGTCCGGCAGCTGCTCGATCGGATAGAAGGCGCCGCCGAACAAGAACATCGGGACGATGCCGAACCGCATGACGGCGGGAAAGCGGAAGTCGACCGTCTGGGTGGCGGTCCACGCCGTCATCGGTGAGGCGAACGCCAACGCCACGAGCACAGCCGCCGGGATGGCAGGCAGCAGTCCGAAGGTCCTGGTGTCGTCGAACAGCGCGAGCACGACCGCCACACCGACAGCGCCGAACGTGGCCCGCATGACGTGGTTCAGCATCAGGCCGAAGAACACGTCGGAGGGCTCGAGCGGTGTCGCGGCCTGTGCGCCGTAGGCGTTCGACCACTGGAACCCGTCCATGGTCGGCCACAGCGATTCCTGGCTCGACGTGAACATCGCCGTCGTCGCCAGCAGCGCGGAGGCGTAGAAGGCGAAGTAGCCGACGTTGCCGAGCTCCGTCGCGCCCGGGCCCTCGTCGACCAGCGAACCGACACCGATGCCCACACCCAGCAGGTAGAGCAACGGCTGGAGGAACGAGCCGAGCGCGTAGGACTTCCAGATCCGGCGGAAGTACGCCCGATCCCGTTCCCAGACCCGGACAGCCGGATGAGA